>JBBDXZ010000076.1:25311-30347 GCA_040902075.1 Gemmatimonadaceae bacterium | reverse complement strand
AAATCATCGAACCGATCCTCTCCGGCTCTTTTCCGCGTGATGCGCAAGGTGGGGCAGGGGTGTCATTTCCGCGTCATCGGTACTATGTCATTCGGGGCGGACACACGCCAGAAGTGCCGCGAACCCATTGCTGCTGCGCCGATTGCGCGGGTCAATAAATTGATCCAGCACCCCGATTCCCAGGAAATCGGAACCCGGTCACTGAACGGCTCGCCGCTCGAACCCTCCGAAATGCCGCCAGTCCGAGACAACACCACATGATCGGTTCGCGTCTCGCGATTCGTTCAGCCGCGCGCTCACTGCTGCGCAAACCGGCGCTTCCCATCGCCGTCGTCGCGATCCTGAGTCTCGGGATGGCCGTGACAACCGCGATTTTCTCGGTGGTGAACGCGCTCATGCTCCGTCCACTGCCGTATCCGGAGTCCGAGAAACTCGTGCAGATCTGGTCCGCGTTGCCGGCGACTGGAGTCATGGAAGGACGCGTCTCGTACCCCCGCTTCGAGGCGTACCAGGCGCAGACCGCAGCCTTCGCCGGTCTCGGCGCCTACTGGGAGCAGGACTTCAACCTCACCGGAGGGAGCACGCCCATCCGCGTCATCGGCGCACGGGCCTCAGCCACACTCTTCCCCCTGCTTGGCGTCACCCCCGTGCGCGGCCGCCTCTTCACGCAGGACGAGGATCGGCCGGGGGGCGCGAACGTCGCCGTCATCAGCGAACGGCTCTGGACCACTCGCTTCGGCTCCGCGCCCGACATCGTGGGTCGATCGGTCTCGCTCGACGGCGTGCCCGTCACAGTCGTCGGCGTTCTTCCGGCGTCCTTTGCCTTCGGCTCGGCGGATACCGACCTGTGGCTGCCGCGCGTCTTCGAGCCGGGCGCACTGCCGCAAGCTCTCATTCGTCTCGGTGCCGGCTACCTCAACGTCGTCGGACGCCTCCGCCCCGATGCCGACCTGGCGCGCGCGGACTCCGATCTTCGCGCGATCTCGGAACGGTACCGCTCCGAGTTCGCCAGCCATCGCGACGCCGCCCACGAGCCGCAGCTCGTTCGGCTTTCACAGCAGCTGCGTGGCGAGACGGGCCGTAGCCTCACGATCCTCTGGGTCGCGGCGATGCTCGTCTTCCTGATCGCCTGCGCCAACGCGGGAAACCTGCTGCTCGCCCGGCACGTGAGCCGGCGCGACGAGCTGGCGCTGCACGAGGCCGTGGGCGCCAACAGGCTGCAGCTCGTGGGCATGCTCACGGCGGAATGCCTGTTGCTCGCCGGCGTCGCCACGATCGTCGGTCTCCTCCTCGCCTTTGGCCTGCTGCGAGCCGCGGCGCCGCTCACCTCCGCCGCCGTTCCCGGGTTTGCGGCGGTTCGCCTCGATCCCGTCGTCCTGCTTTCTGCGTTCGTTGCGCTGTGCCTCACCCTCGCGGTCGCCGGCCTCCTGCCAGCCTGGCTGACCACCTCGCGGCGAACAATCGCGCCGCCCGGAATGCTGCGGCTGTCGGCCACGGCGACTCGCGGCGCCGCGCGCGGACGGCGCCTGTTCGCCGGCGCGCAGGTGGCCGTGTCGTTCGTGCTGCTCGTGGCGGCAGCGCAGTTGTTCATCGCGCTGCTCGAGCTGCAGCGCACCGACATGGGCTTCGAGCCGAGTGGCGCGCTCACGATGCAGCTCGCGCCCGCCGCGGCGAAGTATCCGACCCTGGAGTCGCAGCAGCAGTTCTACCGCGCGATGGAAGAGCAGTTGGCGGCGATTCCCGGCGTGTCGGCCGTCGGGGCCATCCAGATTCTACCGACAATCGGCGATCACCGGATCTCCTTCGTCGTCGAGGGGCGTCCCGAGCCGAAACCCGAAGAGCGGCCGCTCGCGCAGTTTTCCATCGCCACACCCGGCGTGTTTCCCGCCATGGAGATCGCGCTCCGCCGCGGACGTCTTCCCACGGAAGCGGACCGCCAGGGTACGCCGCCGGTCATCGTCGTCAACGAAACTTTCGCGCGCCGCGTCTTTCCCGGTGAGGACGCGGTCGGACGGCGGCTGACGTTCGGTCCCATCCCCGGGTCGCGGGAGATCGTCGGCGTCGTGAGCGACGTGAGGCAACAGGGCCCGGCGACCGAAGCGGTGCAGGGCCTCTACATTCCGGTCGCGCAATTCTTCGCGCGACTGCCACCCATGTTCCTCGTGGTGCGCGCCGGCGTGCCGCCCGCCAGCCTTGCGCCGAACGTACGCCAGGCGGCGGCGAAGGTGGACCCGGATCAGCCGCTGGCGCAGGTCCAGTCGATGGAGAGCGCGCTGCGCAATGCGCTGGCCGTGCCTCGTCTGCGCGTATGGCTCGTCGCGGTGTTCGCCGCGCTCGGCACCCTCATCGCGATCGCCGGGGTGTACAGCGTGATATCCTATGTCGTCGCCGAGCGCACGCGCGAGTTCGATATTCGCTTGGCGCTGGGAGCGACGCCGCGCTCCGTCGCCGGGCTCGTGTTGAGGGCCACGCTCGCGATGACCGTGGGGGGCCTGGTGGCCGGCGCGATCGCCGCGTTCGTGGGGCAGGGCTTGATTCGCCGCGTCCTCGCGGAGACGGCACCCGCAGGGCCAGCGCTTTTTCTGTCGGTGGCCGGCATTCTGCTGATCGCGAACCTCCTCGCGGCCATTCCTTCAAGCCTGCGCGCGGCGAGACTGCGGACGGCGCGCCTGTTACAAAGCGCATAGCACGATCTGCGGCACTTCCGCCGGCTCGACGATCCGGCGCAGCTCTTCAGCAAGCTCCGGGTCGCTCACCGACCCGCGGTAATACGGCCAGATCGGAAACCGCTTGCGGCGTGTGCCAAACACGTACTCGCGCATCCGCTCCCCGGCCTTCGACCGCTCGCCGCGAGCCACGTTTGCCAGGAACAGCGCCAATGCGAAAGCGTGGTGTACGCTGCCATCGCGCCCCGGGTCGTCCCGCGCTTCCAGCTCCTCGTAGTCCAGCCGCGCCGGATCCAGGGCGCCTTCGCGATGACACAGGATGATCTCGAACGGGCGCAGATCCCGACTCCCCAGCGGAATCTGCGCGCCGCCAACCTCGCGCAGCCGCTCGAAGATCGTCCGCGCCTTTCCCAGCTCTCCCCGCCGCACCCGCCAGGTCGAAGCCATGGCAAGCCGGAAGTGCCTGAGCTCTACTTGATGATCTGAAATTCCTTCGTCTCGGTCCACAAGACGCCCTTCTCGTCCTTCACGAGAACGTCCAGCGCGTACCGTCCCGCCTCCAGTCCATCCAACGCGACGATCTTGCGCCGCCGCAAACGGGACGTTGCCGCGATATCCAGCGTGTCCGGCGTGTATCGATCCTGCCACCGTTCGAACCGCCCCTTGCTGAGTTTCCGCAACCGGATCCGCGGATTGAATGGCGCACCCACGCGAAGGTTGCACACGTCATAAGTGACCGGCAGCTTCGCGTTCACTTTCTGCGGCACGATGGCGGCCACGACAACCGCGAGTGTTCCGGCCTTCATTGTGCGCGGACAGCTCGTCACGGGTGGCCTCGGAGTGCGCACCGGCGGCGGCACCGAGGCGACTTTCGTGGCGGGCGCCTTCGCGCCAGTCGTCGTTCCCGCCACGGCGCTCTTGGTACCCGTGGTCGCGCCGCTGGTCGAGCCCACGACGGCGCGCGCGCTGTCGGCCGTGCGAGAGCCCGTGCTCCCTGGCGGGGCAGTCACCGCCGCGGCGGGCGGAGGCACCTTGTCGGGACGCGACGCGTACACCCCCGAGCCCACCAGAATCACGCCGATGCCAGCCGCCCACAGCCGCCAGTCGCCCTTGAGCAGCTGCTGCAACTGCGTCCCGAAGCGCGGCGTCGGGATGATCTCCGTCGGCGACGTCGCCACCTGGAAGGGCAGCTGCGCCGTGACCAGCGTCGCCGCCACCACCTGGCCGCCCAGCGCCGCGATCAGATCGTCCGCCGACTGAAACCGGTCCTCCGGCTTCTTCGCCAACATCTTCTCGATGACCGCGTACAGCGCCCACTCGTCGTCGGTCTCCAGCTCGGGACGCGGCAGCGGCTCGTTGATGTGCTTGTACAGGATCGCGAACGGATCGTCGGCGTCGAAGGGCGTCGTCCCCGTGAGACACTGGTACGCCACCACCCCCAGCGAGTACATGTCGCTCCGCCCGTCCAGCGGAATCCCGCGCGCGTGCTCGGGACTCATGTACCGGGGCGTGCCCATGCTCGTCCCCGCCGCCGTGAGCGGGCCACCCGACGTCTTCGCGATCCCGAAGTCCGTCACCACGCAACGGCCCTCGTCGTCCAGCATGATGTTGTCGGGCTTGATGTCGCGGTGCACGACGTTCCGTTTCGCCGCGTACCCCAGCGCCGCCGCCGTCTCGCACAGGATGCGGCGCACCTCGCCAACCTCGAGCTTCTTCCGTTCCTTGAGCACCGTCGCGAGCGACTGCCCCCGCAACAGCTTCATCACGAAGTAGATGACCCGCCCGCCGACCCCCGCGATGCCTACTCTATAGATGGGGACGATGTTCGGGTGCTCCAGCTTCCCGGCGGTCCGCGCCTCGTGCTGGAAGCGGTCCACGAAATCGGCGTCCATCGCCATGATGGACGGCAGCACCTTGATCGCGACCTCACGGTCCAGCGCGCGCTCGCGGGCGCGATACACGTGGGCCATCCCCCCGCGCCCCAGCTCCTCCAGCACCTCGTAGTCGGCCTCGAGGGCGGCGCGGACGGTGTCCAGGTCGAGCGAGTTGTTCTTTTTCGCGAGATCGGCGGGTACGGTCGTATGGTCCACAAGCATAAGGTATCCTCCCGCGCACCGCCGGTCACGCCGCCAAGGGGCCTCGTAATTGACCCCGGGCCATGCGTTTCGCTGTGTCCGCCGTCACCCGTCGGGGTCCAGGGCAACCGACTGGTGGGCGATCAGACCTTCGAAGGCGTGCGGATTCAGATCACCTTGACCAAGCAGTAGAGTTGACATCGCTGATCAGTCTGACTAGTCTCATAGTCAGTGGTGTCGGCGGAGGCTGCGGAGGCTGCGGAGGCTGCGGAGGCTGCGGAGGCTGCGGAGGCTG
>JBBDXZ010000076.1:0-25211 GCA_040902075.1 Gemmatimonadaceae bacterium | reverse complement strand
GGAGGCTGCGGAGGCTGCGGAGGCTGCGGAGGCTGCGGAGGCTGCGGAGGCTGCGATGGCAAAGCGCAATGTGAAGTGGTCGCTGCAGGATGCAAAGGCACAGTTCAGCGAGGTCGTGCGCCGTTCGCTGGATACCGGACCGCAGGTTGTGACACGCAATGGAGAAGATGCGGTGGTCGTGCTTTCCGTGCGGGAATACAGCCGACTGACTCGGCCACAGGCCGTGGAATCGTTCGCGCGGTTTCTCGCGGAGTCGCCACTGGCGGACGCTTCTCTTGATTTCTCCCGTCCTCGCGACGCGGGGCGGTCAGTCAAACTCTAATGCGTTATCTGCTGGATACATGCGTGCTCTCCGACGGCGCGAAGCCAACAAAATTTCCGCAGCTCGCGGAATGGCTGAAGTCGCAGGCAATCGATGATCTCGCGATCGGCGCCGTTACGATCGGCGAGCTCCGCTACGGCATTCAACGACTCCCGGCCGGGAGGAAGCGAGAGCGTCTCAAACAATGGCTCGATGATGAGCTGCTGCCGAGCTTGGGTGACCGGGTTTTGGCGGTAGACACCGCCGTTGCGGAAACGTGGGCGTTGCTGCGCGCGAGCGGCGATGAAATGGGGCGCGCGTTGCCCGTCATCGACGGCTTGCTTTTGGCGACCGCACAGGTGCATGGACTGACCTTTGTGACGCGCAATCTGACCGACGTCGAGGATCGCGGAGTGCGCGTCCTCGCCCCCTACTGATCGACTCCAGTCTTATGCGACGGCAGCCATGAGCATCGGGCCGCCGTCGATCAATCGTTTGCTTACCGGATCGATGCGAAGGTTCAGCCCCTCGAGCGATCGGGATCCCAGCAACACGATGTCGCCAGGCTCACCAAACACGAGATCGTCGGTCGCGAACGTTCCAGCGGCGTAGACCAATCCCGAGCCCGTCCAGCGCTCGAAAACGCTGCCATTCGCCTGCCGGAACCGCACGATCTTGCCGCGCGCAATGCCGAGCGATTCGAGCAGCTTCGCGGGAAAGCTCGACAGCTCGGCGCCCGTGTCGATGAGCACCTGCCGCACTTCGCGCCGCTCTCCGGGGCGCGCGGGGTTCTCGATCTCGACGTCTATGCGAAAGCTTCCCATCTCGTCGGCCATGATACCTCCGGAGTGACCGCCGATAACCATATCGATGCGCGTCGAGTCAGCAGCCAATGGGCTGCACCGGCTACGGCTCGTGTCAAACCCGACCTAGTTACCGCATATTGCGAGCGAGCCAGTCTCGCGCCGTACCCCGCCCGTCCAAGCGAGGGTAGCGCTGGCTCTGGTGAGCCGGCGCTACCATGTTCTACCACTAGCGAGCGCGAAGATCGCCGAGCGCGCGCGGATGCTACGTAGGCGACCAGGACGCATCGGACTCTCGGTTTACTTCTCCGCGACTTCGATCAGCGCGCGCATCCACGGATGGATGCAGCACTGGAAGCGGTGCGAGCCAGGCGCGAGGCCGGATACCTGCATGTTGTCGCCTGACTCGAGGTCCTCAGTTGGCCGCAGACACTCCGGAGCCGGCACGAGTCCCCTGCTCAACGGCGGCACCCGGCCGCCACCAAATTGCGCGACTTCAGTGAACGTGTGCTGCCGGCCGCCAATGTTCCGCACCTCCACGGACTGCCCCGTCTTGATGAATGCATACGACGGCTCGTTCCGCCACGAAGGATGTCCGACGACCGTCGTCGGCGAGAGCGGCGAGTTCAGCTCGCCGTCGAACTCGGCGCGGGTGACGAACCCTCGCGTGAGCGTGCAGCCGCCGATGGCGGCCCAGGTGAGGTCGCGCGGATCGCAGTCGTCGACGGCGGAGATGCGATGGTGGTGCGCGTCGGACGCCAGGTTCGCATTGCGTGCTTGAGCGGAGGCGAGCTCAGAGGTCGCATCCGGCGCTGCGACTTCGCTGCTCGACGAGTCCTTCGCGCATGCCGCGGCGAACGCCAATGCCGCGAGCGCGGCACATCCTGCCCCGAATCTGCCCATGGTTCCCCCGAGAGGAAGGGTGAGTTTCCCGCGACTGCTATGACCAGCACGGCTGCACGTTCTCGTACAGGCTACGCTGAATGCGCGACCCGAGCGCCGTCAACTCGGCGAACAGTTGCGCTTCGAGGCCGGAGAGCGGCGTCAATGGCGTGCTGAAAGACGCGACAGATTCGACGACGCGGAGTCCAGTCACTGGGCACGCTTGGTCATGCGCGCTTTCAGCTCCTCGAACCAGTTGGTGACGACGGTGAACTCGGGCGCGACGCGCGCGGTGACACTTCTGGCCATGATGAAACGCTTGCCGTCGGGATGCACGTCGTAGTTCGGAAAGCAGCACGACCGCGCATACAACGAGTCCGTCAGCACGGTCTCGCGACGCACGATGCTGAATGTGGGACGCGTCTGTAGATGCGCTGCGCGCAGTTGCTGACGTTCCCAGTAGTACAGGGTGTTGCCGTCACGCGACCACACGGGATCATGGCCGCCGTTCTCCGAGATCTGCCATTTGCCGGTGCTCGGATCCGGGAATGGGCGGACGTAGACTTCGTTGCGGCCGGCCTCGCTGGAACGGAATGCGATCCATTTCCCGTCCGGGGATGGCCGGGGTTCGTCCTCATTCCAGTCGGCACGAAGATAGGGGATGACGATAACCGAATCTCCCAGGAACGACAGGACGAATAGGTCGCTGCCTTGAGCGCCGGGTCGTCGGGCATCACCTCTGGCCATCATTCGCCCGTCGGGTAGCCAGGCTTGAGGCGCGTCCACCGATGAATCCTTGAACAGCTGCCGCGGCGGACCGCCACCATCCGCTGAGACAACGAATCCGTCCCCCTCTAAAGTGCCCGCTCGACGCGAGAGGAAAGTGATTCGACTGCCATCGAGAGACCAGAACGGATCTGCACCGACCCATCCTTCGGGAAGGATCGACGCCGTCGAGCCAAGCGCGAGATCCGCTACGGAAATGTTTCCAGACGCTACCATGGTTCCCGGTGTTCCCCAACCGTACACGATTCGCCGGCCATCCGGGGAAAACCGCACGCTGCGAAACGCGCTGGCAGGAAGCGGAAGCTGTTGCGGTGCAGAACGCCCATCGGTCACAAAAAGCCGCGCCAATTCTTCGACCGGAACACGGTAGATAGCCGTTCCGGTTTGTGAGACCTCGAGCTGATCCGCGTCCTGCAAGACGGGAACCGGTGTGCCCGTAAGGCGCTTGCGTCGTAAATCGAACGGGACAGCAGCGACACTGGAGTAATCCGGCTGGTACAGGATGAAACCCGGTGTGACGTAGTGAGCACGCCGTCCGGGAGCTACCAGCAGACGATCACTCCTTTCGGGAACCTCGAGGACCCGCACCTCAAATTCATTATTTCCTCGGAACAAGGTGTAGAGTATGCCATCTCCATCGGGCAGCAGCTCTGGAAATCGGCAATTCTCTCCCGCGGCGGGCTTGATCAGAGTATCTACCGGCCCCCCAGCAGCGGGAACGCGGTAGCAGGCCGACGCCGAAATGCCGGCCCGAGCGAACAGAATACGATCGTCGCTTCCCCAGTAGGGCGCATGCGGTGAATAACCGCGGCCGAGCACGAGCATCGGCCGGCCGCCAGCTACGGGAATTCTGAGCAGTGAATCGCGCCTCACGAACCCGATTGACTCGCCATTGGGCGAGAACGTGATCGCCGTCGCGCCCTCCGTACCATCGAGGGCACGAGACTCCAGCTCGTCCGATCGGCGGACATAGATCTGCTGCGGACCGGGTGTCGGGCCGGCTATGAACGCGATGGTCCTGCCGTCAGGTGACACGCCGATCTGACGCGCGAGCGGGCCCCTCAGAGATCCGGGCACCGCAATGGTGGACCGCGTCACTGGTAACGCCGATGCGCTCGAGTCAGTGTCACCTGCACGCCACACGATTGCCGCAGTGACGGTTGCCGCTGCCGCGACGACCCACGGCACACCGCGGAGCACGCGTGCCGCCAATGGATCGCCGGAAGTCGAGGCTGCGTGAGTGGCGCGTGACGCGCTCACCACGACTTTGCCCGTCAACGCATCAGCGAATTCGTGCGCGCTCGCGAAGCGATCGGCCGGCAGCTTTTCGAGTGCGCGTTGCACTGCCGCGTCGACATGTTCCGGTGCGCTGGGCCTCGATGTACGAATCGCCGAGGGTCGCTCCGTCAGCACCTTGGCAATGACGGCCTGCGACGTGCTCGCGACGTGAGGCGGATCGCCCACGAGCATCTCGTACGTCACCGCGCCGAGCGAATAAATGTCGGTGCGCGCGTTGATGACGCGATCGCCGGTCGCCTGCTCGGGACTCATGTACTGTGGCGTGCCGAGGCTCAAGCCCGTCTGCGTGATGCGCGCGCCGCCCGCGTTGCTCACGGCGAGCGCGATCCCGAAGTCCGCCACCAACGGCTGTCCCTCGTGAAGGAGAATGTTCTCGGGCTTGAGATCGCGGTGGATGACGTGGTGCCGGTGGGCGTAATCGAGCGCGCTCGCTACGGCGGTCGCGATATGGATCGCCTCGTCCACCGGGAGCTGCTTGTCCCGCTCGAGCCGCGCGCGCAATGACTCACCTTCGACGTATGGCATTACATAGAAGAGGAGTCCGGCGGCCTCCCCCGAGTCGAACAGCGGCAGAAGATTCGGATGCTGCAGATTCGCCGTGACCTTGATCTCGGCGAGAAAGCGTTCGACGCCGAGGACGGCGCCGAGCTCGGGGTTCAGCACCTTCAAGGCGACGCGGCGATCGTGTTTCAGATCGCGGGCCAGATACACCGTCGCCATGCCGCCGCGCCCCAGCTCGCGTTCGAGAGCATAGCGCTGGGCGAGCGCGGCAACGAAGCCGCTCAACTCACGAGGCAGAGGCGTGAGTGAATGGAGCGCGGCAGGTGACGCGACAGGGTCGTGCGATTCCGGCATGACGCCTCCGCGACGCCTTCCAACGCGTGCTACGAATCGCTGTGGTGGGCAGCCAACATTACACCGCGGCGGACCGGATCGCCAGAACGCCCGGTGATTCTCGTGACCATCGCGTGGGACAGCTACTGATTAATAGACACCGGGCGTCCGGGCGACGTCGACCTACGCAGTCGTGAGCTGTAGCCTGCCGTCACTCCTGGCCAGTTCGCCGGCCGGGTCGCGGCGCTCTGGTCGAACCGCGAGCATCAGCGTACGTTCTGAGCTCCTCCTTCCTCCGACGCGGCCCATGCCCGAGCTGCACGAACAGCTCACCGCCGCACTCACTGACCACTACATCATCGAGCGCCAGATCGGCGCCGGTGGAATGGCCGTGGTCTATCTTGCGCGCGACCTGAAGCACGACCGCAAGGTCGCGCTCAAGGTCCTCAATCCGGAGCTCGGCGTCGTGCTCGGCGCTGACCGCTTCCTGAGCGAGATTCGCGTCACAGCGAACCTGCAGCATCCCAATCTCCTCCCGCTCTTCGACAGCGGCGAAGCGGACGGGCTGCTGTACTATGTCATGCCATACGTGCAAGGCGAGAGCCTCCGCGCGACGCTCGCGCGCGAGAAGCAGCTCCCTGTCGAAGACGCGCTGCACATCGCGATCGCGGTCGCGAGCGCGCTGGACTACGCGCATCGCCATGGCGTGATCCATCGCGACCTCAAGCCCGAGAACATCCTGCTGCACGAGGGGCAGCCGCTCGTCGCCGATTTTGGCATCGCGCTCGCGGTTTCCAACGCGGGTGGCAATCGCATCACGCAGACGGGTCTCTCGCTCGGCACGCCGCAGTACATGTCGCCGGAACAAGCGACAGGGGATCGCGTGATCGACGCCCGTGCTGACGTCTACTCGCTCGGCGCGGTGCTATATGAGATGCTCACCGGCGAGCCGCCGCATACCGGCAACACTTCGCAGGCGGTCATCGCGCGCGTGCTGACGGAGACGCCCAGGCGCGTGCGGGCCACGCGCGCGACCGTGCCCGAGCACGTCGAATCGGCCATCGAACGCGCGCTCGAGAAGCTCCCCGCCGACCGATTCACGACGGCTCAGGAGTTCGCCGACGCGTTGCACGGAGGGATGACGGGAGCATCGCGCGCGGCGACATCGCCGGCAATGGCTCCGGGAGACGTCTTCGTCATCCGCGTTCCCATGCACATCAAGCGCCGCCTCAAGGCGGCAATCCCGTGGACGACGGCGGTTGCCGCGATCGCGCTTGCGGGCGTGACGGCGCTGAGGGCGCCTCGGACCACAGAAGATCGTGGGTGGCCGACGCTGTTTCCCGTCACGTTCTCCGACAGCATCGACGTTCTGACGCCTGGCGGAGTCACGCTCGCGATCTCGCGCGACGGATCACAGATCGCGTTCGACGCGGCCTCGGGCGTCGCGAGCGGCATTTTCCTGCGGCGCCTCGATGCCCTGGACGCTCGTTTCGTGCGCGGGTCGGAAGGGGGCACACGTCCGGAGTTCTCGCCCGATGGCACTTGGCTGCTCTTCACGAGCGCGGACGGAAAGTTGAAGAAGGTGCCGGCTGGCGGGGGTGCACCGATCACGCTTTACGACTCTGCCCACTGGGAAAGCAGCTGGGGTGATCGCAACGAAATCGTTTTCGGCTCCGGAAGCGGAACGCTCCTTCGTATCTCGGCCGACGGTGGGGCAGCGATAGACCTCGCGTCTCCCGATTCTGCCAAGGGCCACTTGTACTATGCATGGCCGATTGTTCTGCCTGGCGCCAAGGCCGCACTGATCACCATCTGGAAACGCAGTCGGAATCTCGAGGACGCCGAGCTTGGTATGATGCGATTGCGCGATGGCAGGATTACGGAGCTTGGCGTGCGCGGCACGGGGCCGCGCTATGCGCCCAGCGGCCACGTGTTGTTTGGACGCGCCGACGGGTCGATCTTCGCGGCGCCATTTTCTCTGCGGGGGCTCCGACTGACGGGTCCTGCCGTGCCGGTTCTGGAGGGCGTTATCGTCAAGAGCGGCGGTGCGGTCGAGATCGCGCTCTCCGATAACGGCACGCTCATCTACAAAGGTGCGGCGAGCGCGCCGTACAGGAGCCTGGTGAGGGTTGACCGCCAGGGAGTCGAACGTCCGTTGGGCGTGGATTCCCTGGCCGTGTCGTATCCGCGCATATCGAGGGACGGGCGCCGCATCGCCGTCACGGTCATGCTGCCCGCGCCTGATATCTGGACGAAGGACTTGGCCAACGGAACATTCACGCGCGTGACCTCTGGTGGCACCAGCCAACGGCCGGAGTGGACGCCGGACCGCCGGAGGCTGGCGTACTGGTCGTCCGATAGCGCTGGAAACGTGATCAAAGCACAGCCATGGGACGGCAGCGGCGTGCCGGAGCTTTTCGCGCAACGTGCGGAAGAAGCTTTGACTGAGATCTCGTTTGGTCCGGCAGGAAGCTACGTCGCCGTGCGGAGGGGCACTATACAGGGCGCTGATATTCTGATCGCGCCGGCCGATTCACCGCAGGCGCTCCGACTCTTCGTGGCGACCCCGGTAATGGAGGTACTTCCACGCATCTCGCCGAATGGCAGCGTGCTCGCTTACGTCAGCGACGAGACGGGCAGGAGAGAAGTGTACGTCCGGCCGCTACCGGGCCCGGGCGGACGCGTGCAGGTATCCATCACCGGTGGCGACGAGCCGATGTGGGGGGCGGACGGGAGCATGTTGTACTACCGCGCTCCGACGCAACTCATGGCCGCGGTGATCCGCGAGCGGCCGGAGCTCGATGTTCTCCGTCGCGATTCGCTGTTTCCGGACGGGTACATGCGCAACGTGGGCCATGCCAACTTCGATGTCTTTCCGAACGGAAAGGAATTCGTTTTCGTGAAGAACGTGGTTCCCGAGCGGCCGAGGCTCATGGGAATCGCCAATTGGACGAGCGAGCTGCGCCGCCGGACGCAAGGAACGACATCGCGGTAACCCTTGCCCTGATATCGCGTATGGCGCGCTCGTCGAGGACGTTTGTTGTGTAGCGGCTTGGTGCGTGGTGGTGTACGGGACCGCTGCCGCTTGTCGCCGGACGCCGGCGAGTGCGCCGAGTGCCATCCTTCCAGATCCCGGTGGCTGCGGACAGCTTCTCGATGGGGTTATTCCTTGGCCCGACTTTCGCCGGGATAATCCATGCCGATCACTGCGCGGCTCTCCAGACAATTCTACGACAAGTTCGGAGACGACATCGTCAATCGCTGCCGCCGCAGTACACCGCGAGTCAGGTCGTCGCGGAACGGAGATAGGAGCCAGGCGAGCAGTCGGAATAGGTGCTAGGTAATCAGGTTGCCCTAGCCGGTACGCCGCCGCGGGGGCCGCTTTCCGCCACGGCGGCGCGGCGAATCGAGCAGTGACCGTAGCGCTTCATTCACTGACTTGGCATCGGGAAACCGTTCGGCAACGTCCGGATCGAGCACCACGGTAATGGCGCCAGCCGCGAATCGGGTCGCATAAGGGTTTGGACGAGCGTTCGTGAAATCGTATTCCGGGCGAATCTCGTCGGGATCGGGCTCAGCGACTGTCTTAGCGCGGGATCTCTTCATACGCGGCGCGTTCAAGGTTAGTGGCGCGACGAGCACTGATGATTCGTATGTGGCCGACTCGCTCGGTGAACATTACAACGAGTAGCCGCCGGCGGTGAGAGAGTCCGCTGAGCGCATGGCGCTGCTCCGCAATCGAATGCCGATCATCATCGACGACTTGACCGAGCGGGTCCTGGAAGACAGTAAGCGCCTCGAGAAAGGAAACACCGTGCTTCTTCAGATTCCTGCCGGCCTTGCGAGGATCCCATTCGAAAGTGAATGCCATCGCCATCAAACGCGCGTTGAACCTTCACTTGGGTAGTTGCTCAGGGGCCTGTTGACAGTGGCCGAAGTCCGCGATATCGTATCATCACAATCGAAGTGTTCGTGGTGATTTGCCGCCTATTGCCGCCACGTTAAACAAAGTGCTAAAACGCGACGCGCCCGGCGGCCTTTCCCGCCCGGGCGTTTTGAGTTTCTGGACCGGAGCGCGTGACGGCAGTTCCTCGATCAGGAGCCGTCGCACACATGTCGCTCGCGTCAGAAACCCTAGTCGCGCTTCCGCCCTATGAAGTCATAGGGCCGGAACACGCGCCCGCCATCGTCGTACTCGGTGGCATCTCAGCCCACCGGCACGTGTGCGCGAGCGCCGCGGATCCGCGTCCCGGATGGTGGGAATCGGTCGCCGGCGCAGGGCGCCCGCTCGACACCACGCGCTACCGGCTCGTCGGCCTCGATTTCCTCGACGGCGGACGCGGGCCAGATGGGCGCCCCGAGCGCAGCGTCACCACCCACGACCAGGCCGACGCCATCGCCGCGTCGCTCGACGACGCAGGCGTCGCTCGCGTGCACGCAGTGGTCGGCGCGTCGTACGGCGGGATGGTCGCGTTGGCATTCGCCGAACGCTACCCGGAGCGGCTCGAGCGTCTCATCGCGATAGGGGCGGCGCACCGGTCGCACCCCATGACCACCGCGCTCCGCGCCATCCAGCGGCGCATCGTGGAGCTGGGTGTCGAGACCGGGCGCACGCACGACGCCCTCGTTCTCGCCCGCGCGCTCGCGATGACGACGTACCGCTCGGCTGGCGAATTCGAAGAGCGATTCAAGTGCAGATCCCTCGCTTCGCTCGGGATGACATCCTTCCCGGTCGAGCAATATCTCCTGCACCAGGGCGAGCGGTTTGCCGCCACGTGGAGCGCCGAGCGCTTTCTCGCGCTGTCCCTCTCGGCCGACCTGCACTTCGTCGAGCCCGCGGAGATCCATGTCCCCACCGTGCTCGTCGCCGCCGAGGGCGACACGAACGTCCCGCGCGGGCTGGTGGACGAGCTGGCGCGCGAGACCGGCGGGCCGTGTACGATCGCCGACCTGCCCAGCACGAACGGACACGACGCATTCCTCACCGAGCCCGAATCGCTCGGACGCATCCTTCAAACGGCTCTCGCCTCGAGTGTATCATGAGCGACCAGTCCAACTTCTCCGCAACCACGCGCGCCGTACGTGCCGCCATCGCCACCGATCGCGAACACGGCGCCGTGGTGCCGCCCATCCATCTGTCGTCCACCTTCGCGTTCGAGGGCTTCAACAAGCCGCGCACGTTCGACTACACCCGCAGCGGCAACCCCACGCGCTCGCAGCTCGCCGACGCGCTGTCGGCGCTGGAGGGCGGTGCCCCCGGGGGGGCCGTGGTCACGAGCACGGGCATGTCGGCGGTGACGCTCGTCCTACAACTGCTCCAACCGGGCGACACCATCGTCGCGCCTCACGATTGTTACGGGGGGACGCAGCGCCTGCTGCGCGGACTCTCGAAGCGCGGACACTTCAACCTCGTTTTCGCCGATCTGACGGTCGCCGGAGCGGCGGCCCCCCAAGCCGCCCCCCGCGACCGCGCATGGTCCTGATCGAGACGCCGAGCAATCCGCTGCTGCGCATCACCGACATCCGCGCCGTGGCCGAGCTTGCGCACGCGGCCGGCGCGCTCGTGGTCGCGGACAACACCTTCCTTTCGCCCGCGCTGCAGCAGCCCATCGCGCTCGGCGCCGACCTGGTCATCCATTCGACGACGAAGTATCTGAACGGACACAGCGACGTCGTGGGCGGTGCCGTCGTCGCCGCCGACAAGTCTCTCGCCGACGAGCTGGCGTGGTGGGCGAACTGCCTCGGCATCACCGGCGCGCCCTTCGACAGCTATCTCACCCTGCGCGGCGTACGCACGCTGCACTCGCGCATCCGCGATCACCTCGCGAGCGCCGAGGCGGTGGTGGAGGCCCTCTGTCGTCATCCGGCGGTGAGCCGGGTGTACTACCCCGGGCTCGCCACGCATCCCGGACACGACATCGCGCGCGCGCAGCAGAGCGGCTTCGGCGCGATGGTCAGCTTCGAGGTGCATGGAGGGACGCGCTCGGTGGAGCTGCTGGCGGCCAACCTGCGCTGCTTCACGCTCGCGGAATCGCTGGGAGGAGTGGAGAGCCTGATCGCCCACCCCGCGACAATGACGCATTCATCGATGGATGCCGACGCGCGCGCCGTGGCGGGGATCAGCGATTCGCTCGTGCGTCTCTCGTGCGGCATCGAAAGTCCGGAAGATCTGGCGAGAGATGTAACGGAGGCGTTGAATGAGGTGCTGGGTGCCAGGGACTGGGTGCTAAGTGCTTCAATTCAAACATCGTCAGAGACCCTAGCACCTAGAACCCAGCCCCTAGCACCTAGCCCCCAGCCTGCCGACGTCATCCTCCTCGGCGCCGGCGCTATCGGCCGCGAGCTGGTGCGCCAGCTCAGCGACGTCCCCGACGACGCTCGGCCGCCGCTGCGCGTCTGCGGGTTGATCGACCGGTCGGGTTACGTGTTCGCGGAAGGCGGCTTTTCACGTGACCGCCTCGCGGAGCTGCGCGCGCTGAAATCGGCGGGCCAGCCGTTGTGCGAGGCCATCGGCGGCCGGCCCGCTCCCGCGCTCCACGCCGTGAACGAGATCGCGCGCCACCAGCTGTCGCGTCCCATTCTCGTGGACGCCACGCCGGCGGACACCCACGACGTGCTGCTCGCCGCACTCGGCGCCGGCCTCGACGTCGTGCTCGCGAACAAGGTGCCGTTGGCCGCGGAGCAGCAGCTCGTGGACCGGCTCCACGAGACGGCGCGCGCGAGCGGGAGACGCATCCTCAACGAGGCCACGGTCGGCGCCGGGCTGCCCGTGATCGACACGCTGCGAAAGCTGCTCGAGGCGGGCGACGAGGTCCTATCTATAGAAGGGTGTCCATCCGGCACGCTCGGATTCCTTTTCGGCGAGCTGGGACGCGGCGAGCCTTTCTCGGTCGCGCTCGGGCGCGCGATCGCGCTGGGCTACACCGAGCCCGATCAGCGCGTGGACCTCTCGGGGCTCGACGTCGCGCGCAAAGCGCTCATCCTCGCCCGCGCGATCGGGTTCCGCGGCGAGCTGTCCGACGTGCAGGTCGAGTCGCTCGTCCCCGCCCATCTGTCGGCGGAGACCGGGCTCGCTCCCGCGGAGTTTCTCCGCCGCGCGGGAGAGCTGGACGCGCTCTGGGCGACGCGGGTGAACGACGCCCGGCGCAAAGGCAAAGTGCTGCGTTACCGCGCGCACGTCACGCCGGGCACCATCGCGGTTGGTCTCGTCGCGGTGAAGCTCACCGATCCGCTCGGCGCGCTGCACGGCACCGACAACCAGTTCACCTTCACGACGGCGCGCTACCGCGCGCGGCCGCTGGTGATCACGGGACCGGGAGCCGGGCCGGCGGTAACCGCGGCGGGAGTGTTCAACGATCTCTTGCGGCTCGAGGCGTCGCGCGAGCGTCGCAGCGTCACGGAATACGGCGACGCAATTCCGGCCTGATGCCTCGAGACACGTCGTCGATGAGGTGGCGCATCTCGGCCGCGATCTCCTTCGTGTCGCTCTCGAGCGCCACGCGATGCGTGGCGTGATCGTACTGTCCAGTCAGAACCCAGGAGGGATCCAGGCCATAGACCCGGACGAGAGCCGCGATCACATCGATAGTGGGAAGCGGGGCGCGCGCGTCCACGCTCATCTTCAACGAGTGCTCGCTCACGCCCAGGCGCGCGGCGATCGCCCCGAGGTCACTGTCCTTGTCGAGACGAATGAGCCCGCGAATTCTCGATGCGACCGCCCCCCAGTCGAAGCTCACGACTGGCGGCGGTTCGAATGAAATGACTCAGGGTCCTTCTGCGGGTCCACGCTGGCCTGGGGAAGTTATGAACCCGCTCGACTGCAAATCCCGCTCCGGCACAGCAGCTCGGGGTCTGTAACCCGCGCCTGCGTATGGGCTTACGAAAAGCTCAATGTGATCTAGATCACAACTGCAGATCAGCGCTCGGGACAGGACGTCAGACGACTTCGACTTGCTGGTCCAGGGCCATGCGCACTCGCTCCACCAGCTCCTGGGCGCTGAACGGCTTCTGGAGCAGCATCATCCCGGGTTTCGACAGGCCGCGTCCGATCACATCGTTGTCGGTATAGCCGGAGATGAACAACACCCGCGCGGTGGGACAGAGCTCGGTGATATGGGTGACGAGGGTCGGGCCGCTCATCTCGGGCATCACCACGTCGGTGAGCACCAACTTGATCTCCGACGCATGCTGCTCCGCCAGGCGAATCGCGTCCTTCGGCGACGCCGACTCGAGCACGCGGAATCCCGACCGCGTCAGCACGCGCCGAGCGAGGACGCGAACCGCCTGCTCGTCTTCCACCAACAGGATGGTCTCGCTGTTGGCGGGTCGTACCGCCGGCCTCGGCTTTACCTCGGCGCTCGGCGACTCCAGCACGCGCGGCAAGTACAACGTGAAGGTGGTGCCGCGCTCGGGGGCGCTCACGAGCGTCACGTAGCCGCCGCTCTGCGCGACGATCCCGTGTACCGTGGACAGGCCGAGCCCCGTGCCCTGGCCCACCGGCTTCGTCGTGAAGAACGGCTCGAACGCGTGCGCCTGGGTCGCCTCATCCATCCCGACGCCGCTGTCCGTCACGCGGATGGCCACGTAATCCCCCGGCGGCATCGTCCCGTGCCCCGTCTCGCGCGGCTCGCGCACCTGCTCGTTCGCCGCGCTGATGTGCAGCACACCGCCGTGCGGCATCGCGTCGCGCGAGTTCACGGCGAGATTCACGATCACTTGCTCGAGCTGGCCGCGGTCCACCTTCACGCGCCAAAGGCCGCCCGGCACTTCGACGTCCAGCCGGATGTCTTCGATCAGCAGCCGCTGCAGCATCCCTTTCACGTCGGTGAGCACCACGCCGGTGTCGAGGATGCGCGGCTGGAGCAGCTGCTTGCGGCTGAACGCCAGCAATTGCGCGGTGAGTCCCGCCGCCCGCTGGGCAGCGGAGCGAATCTCGAGTACGTCGCTGCGCTTCGTGTCCCAGACCGGCATGTCTTCCAGCATGAGGTCCGCGTACGACCGGATCGCCGTGAGCAGGTTGTTGAAGTCGTGCGCCACACCGCCGGCGAGCTGGCCGACGGCTTCCATCTTCTGCGCGTGGCGCAGCTGCAGCTCCAGCGTTTGCCGCTCGGCGACGCGCTGCGCCATGCGCTCGAACGCGTGGCGCAGTCGGGCGACTTCGTCGGCATCCGAGGGGATGAGCACCGTGGGCAGCATCCCGACCGAGCCGTTGTCCGCGGCGATGTTCTCGGCGGCCATGGTGAGCTCGACGATCGGGTGCGTGATGCGGCGCGTCACGCGCCACATCAGCGCGGCGCCGACGAGCGCGATGGCGAGTCCGACGGGGAGCAGCGTCCACAGGAGCGTTCGCGCGGGCGCGAGCACCACGTGCTTTGGCTGGGACAGCCAGACCACCCAGTTCGTTCCGACCACGCGCGCGAAGGCGCCGACGCCACTGTCGAAGACGACAACGCTGTCCGCCCGGACGCGCACAGGTGGGGCGGCGGCCACGCGATCGAAATCGGTCCACACCCCGGCGCCCGGCTGGCCGATGAGGACTTCAACGTCTCTGCCGATGACGCTTCGCAGCCGCTGCGACGTGCCCGCGGACGCGATGGCGCGCGACTCCACCACGTAGCCGATCGGGGGCGCCGTTTTTGGCGACCTGGGCCCGCGCAGCGGCCGGACGAACGAGATCACGGGCGCTATGCCGCCACTCTCGAAGGGGCCGAGCGAGGCCGTATCGCCCCGGATCTCTCGGTTTAGGATCGCCGCCGTGGGCCACTTCGGATCGCGCGTCGATTCGCGATGGACTTTGAGGAGCGGGTTGGCTCTGGCGTCGAGCAGCGCCGCATAGAAGCTGATGGTGTCGCGCGCCGTGGCGACGAGCGAAAGCGCGGCCAGCGCCTTGGCGCGCGAGGAGCCATCCCGGAGAAACGCACGCAGCGCGTCATCCGTGCTTCGGTTGGCCGAGTCGACAACCAGAGGAGTAGGCCGGCCGGCGAGCTGGGCCACGACCTGCGCGGTGCCGAAGATCCGGCGTCCCGCCGACTCGAGCAGGGCTCGCTCGATCAACACGTACGCGGTAGTGGCTAGCACCACCGACGTGAGGATCACGAGACCAGAAGCGAGAAGAGGGAGCTTCCGATCTATGGATTGCCAACGTTTGCGGCTCGCGGGAATCAACGGGTCTTTGGTACAGGGGGGACGCAGTCGTCGTCCCGAGGGCCCGAGGGGAGGACTGGCGAACAGTCGTCTGTCCGATGACGAGAAGTATCGACAGGGTTTCGCGGTTGTTTAGGAGCAGGGGAGCAGGGGAGCCGGGGAGCCCTTAAGTTGAAACGAAATGTGGCGTGAACTGATTTCCCGGTCGTTCGCGGACGCGAAGTTCAGCGCTCCCGCTACGCTCTCGGAGGTTGAACGCGCCGAGCGGGCGCTGGGCGTCTCCTTCCCGCCTCAGCTCCGGTTACTGCTGCTGGAGACGAACGGCGTCGCGGCGCACTACAGCTCACCGCTTGTCTGGCCGGTCGAGGAAATCATTTCCCAAAACCAGCTCTTCCGCACCAAGCCGGAGTTTGCGGAGCTCTACATGCCCTTCGACTGCCTGCTGTTCTTCGGGGCGGAAGGGAATGGCGACCAGTTCGCCTATCGGATCTTGAATGGGCGAATTCCCGAGACCTCGTGGATATACGAGTGGGACCACGAAGGGGACGATCGCGTGTGGTTCGCCAGGGATCTCGCCGATTACTTCGGCCGATCGGTTCCCAAGGACGAGTAGGGGTCACTCCTCGCCTTCACTCGCGAGCCCATAACCGAAATCCCGATACGTCCTGATCGCGCCCGGCAGTCCGATGCGCGCGAGCTTTTTCCGAAGTTGCGAAATGTTAACGTCAACGATTTCGCGCGCGCCGCTGTCTCTCTGGTTATCCCACACATAATCATGAATCTCCTGTACCGCGACGGGCCGGTCGCCGTGCTGTACCAGAAAATGCAGCAGCGCGAACTCGCGCTGGCTGAGCCGCACCACCGATCCACGGCGGCGCGCCGTGCGATCGATCGCGTCGAGCAGCAGCTCGAGCGCGGGATGCGAGGAGGTCGCGGCGGGCAGAGTCGCGATCACATCGATGAGACTTTCGAGCGCACTCGGCTCGACGGGCATCAAGAGGCAGTGCAACACGCCGGCGGCGGCGGACTGCTCGACGAAGTCCGCGTATTTCGCGTCGATCGCCAGGACGAGCGGACCTATGAACCCGCTCGTCCGGACGAACACCAGCTCGGCGAGCGGATCGCGCAACGTCGCCACCACGGTTGCGCGCGCGGTGCGGATCGAGAAGGCTGCGGCCTTCGGTCCCAGCTCCGGCGCGGGGAAGAGTTGGACGCGCGGCGATCGCCGCAGCGCCAGGAGCGCGTCGTCGGGAACGTCTTTGCCTTGCAGGAGCAACAGTGGGAGGGGCGTGCTGCGCTCTGAGTGTCCGCTCTCCCTGTGGGGCACGTGTGCTCGAATTGTTGTCTGAACGGTGGCGGGAACGCAACGGCGCGCGTCATTCGAACGGCAGGCTAGCAGGCGCGCCATCTGCCCGCGTGACGTGAATTCTAAAAGAATTCTTAGGAACGTGATCCAAGGCACACTTGCCCGGAACAGTTCTAGCATACGCACGAACCCGCCATCATGCTTAACGCCCGCGACTTGCTGACCGATACTCGCGGGTAATGCGATTTCGACGACCGCAGTTTCCGACGCAGGGGACCATGGCTCTGAGCAAGCAGTTGTTCGCGCGGCTGTCGATCGAACGAAAGTTGCCGCTCCTCATGGGCGGCCTGTTGCTCGTTGTGATCGTCACGCTAGCCGGTGCCGCCTACGCCGAGATGCGACGCTCGTCGCTGCGCATCGCGTCGGAGCGGCTCACGAGCCTCACCGCTCAGTTTCGCGATCTCTTCCAACAATCCGGGGCGCAGTTGCGGACGCAGTTGGCGACGCTCGCGAGCAAGCCCGCCCTGGTGGAATACGCGCGAACGCGCGGCCCCCGCAGCGAGCGAGCGCGCGCCGCCGCGCTCGCGGAGCTGCGCGCCATCGCGACGCAGCCCGAGGCAGTGGTCGCCACCGAGCTGCGCGACAGCACCGGTGCGATCATTCTCTCCACGGCCGCCGCCGGCACCGGTGTCGACACAATGTCTACACGTGACGTGCTGCCGCGCACCGAGCCGGGCGACTCGGCGGTCATCGGCTCGTATCGGTCGCTGCGCGACACCATCGTCTATGCCGTCGCCGCTCCGGTGCAGGGGACCGCGAACGCCTACGTCGTACGCTGGCGCCGCGTCGCCGGCTCGCGCCGCGCCCGCGAGCAGATCACGCGCCTCATCGGATCGGATGCGTCGCTGCTGCTCGGGAACCCGGACGGCGAGCGGTGGACCGATCTCGAGAACGCGGTACCGCGTCCCCCGGTGAACCTGGCTTCGACGCTTCCCGTTCAGACCTACGTGCGCGGCCCGGACCGGCAGCGCTACTTGGCGTCGGCCGCGCGCGTGCCCGGCACGCCCTGGGCGGTCGCCATCGACTTTCCGGTGGGCAACGTCATGGCGCCGGTGGACGCCTTCATGCGTCGCATCGCGCTCATCGGCGCCGTGGCGCTCGCGCTGGGACTGTTCGCCGCGTGGCTCGTGAGCCGCCGGATCAGCGATCCGCTGCGGCAGTTGACGGACGCCTCCCTCGCGGTCGCGGGGGGCAACTACGGCCACACCCTGCGCATCGACCGCTCCGACGAGCTGGGACAGCTCGGACACGCGTTCGCGACGATGGCGTCGGACGTTCAGGGCTTGCGCGAGGGACTCGAGCGGAAGGTGGACGAGCGCACGCGCGACCTGAATGACACCCTGCGGCAGCTCCACGACGCGCAGGAGACGAACGTCCGAAAGGAGAAGCTCGCGATACTCGGCCAGCTCGCCAGCGGCGTGGGCCACGAGCTGCGCAACCCGCTCGGCGTGATGACCAACGCCGTGTACTTCCTGCGGATGGTGCTGGCCAGCTCGCCGAAGAACGTGCACGAGTACCTCGATATCCTCCAGCAGCAGATCACGCTGTCGGAGAAGATCGTCGGCGACCTGCTCGACTTCGCGCGGCTCAAGCAGCCGCAGCGCAAGCCGGCATCCGTCCTCGAAGTCACACGCCTCCAGCTCAGCCGGCTCGGTGCCACCAACGGCACCAAGATCGAGACGGAGGTGCCGCCGAACATTCCCGCGGTCCTCGTGGACGACGTCCACATGGGCCAGATCATTTTCAACCTCCTGACCAACGCGATGCAGGCCATGGAGGGACAGGGGCGCATCACCATCCGCGTGCACGCCGCCGACGGTCACGTGCACTACGACGTGACCGACACCGGTCCGGGGATCAAAGCGGAGAACATGGAGAAGATCTTCGAGCCGCTCTTCACGACGAAGGCGCGCGGCATCGGACTGGGACTCGCCGTCTCCCGGACGCTCGCGCGCGCGAACGGGGGCGACCTGACGGTCACGAGCGCGGAGGGCGGCGGCGCGACGTTCCGGCTCACGCTGCCCGTCGCGCCGGAGAGCGCCGCATGACCCTCCATCATCGCGCGCTCGTCGTCGACGACGACCGAACCATGGTCAAAACGCTGGCCGATGTCTTACGAATGAAAGGCTGGGAGGTCACGGCCGCGTATTCGGGCGCCGAAGCCGTGGAGGCGGCCTCGCGCACCAGGTTCGACGTGGTCCTCATGGACATCAAGATGCCTGGGATGGACGGCGTGGAAGCGTTCAAGGCCATCAAGGCGCGGCAGCCGGACGTCAAAGTCGTGTTGATGACGGCATACGCGGCGCAGGATCTCATCCAGGAAGCCGAGCGTGAAGGCGTGATGCGAGTGCTGCCGAAACCGGTGAACCTCCCGCTGCTGTTGGAGCTGCTGAAGCGGAACGCGTGGGATCTGCAACCCATCCTGTTGATCGACAACGACGCCGCGTTTCTCCAGACGCTTTCGGACGTGCTGCGTCTGCACGGGTACGAGACGATCATCGCGGACAGCCTCGACGCCGCGATGCGTCTGATGGAGACGCGCCGTCCGCTGGCGGTGCTGCTGCACATGCATCTGAGCTCCGCCACCACGCTCGACGCCGTCTTCGCCGTTCGCGAGGGCAGTCCGGGGGCCGCGCTCATTCTGTACAGCGGGAAGCCCGGCGCCGTCGACGAGCTGGAGCAGCTCCTCCCGGAGCAGTTGGTGTACCGATACCTCCAGAAACCCTTCGCGGTCGAAGAAGTCACTGGAGTACTGGATGCTGTCCGCAACCAGAGCTGAACCACTTCCCGTCCTCGTCGTGGACGACGACAGCGCGCTGATTCGCACGCTCGCGGACATCCTGCGCATGCACGGCTACGCGCCGTCGACGGCGGAGACCGGACAGGCGGGGCTCGCGCTCGCGAGGAAGACGCCGCCGGCGCTCGCCGTCATCGATCTCCGGCTGCCCGACATGGACGGGATGGAGCTGGCGTCCAGGCTGCACGCGCTCTCCGAGCTGACGGAAGTCGTGGTGCTCACGGGGAACGCGTCGGTCGAAAGCGCGGTCGCGGCGCTGCGCGAGAACAGCGTGGACTATCTCCTCAAGCCCGTCAACGTCGAACAGCTCTTGAACGTGGCGTCGGTGGCCACGGAGCGCTGGCAGCGGCGTCAGGCCGAGGAGAAGTTGCGCGAATCGGACGAGCGATTCCGCCGCGTGGTCGAGTCGAACATGCTCGGCATCATGTTCTGGAATGTCAACGGCGACATCTACGACGCCAACGACGCCTACCTGCGCATGGTGGGATACACGCGCGACGACGTCGAGTCGGGCAGGCTGAAATGGTCCACTCTCACCGCTCCGGAATACCAAGAGCTGGATCGCCTGAAGACTGCCGAGGTTTTGGAGCGCGGAGTCATCGCGCCATACGAAAAGGAGTACGTGCGCAAGGACGGCAGCCGCGTCTCGATCCTCCTCGGCGCGGCGATGCTGGAGAGCACGCGCGACGGAGGGGTCGCCTTCGTGCTCGACATCACGGGTCGCGTGCTGGCCGAGCGTGCGCTCGAAGCGCGCGCGAGGCAGCAGGCGGCGGTGGCGAGCTTCGGCCAGCGCGCGCTGGAGATGGACGGTCTCGCGGGGCTGTTCGACGACGCGGTGAAGCTCGTCGCCGAGACGCTCGCGCTGCCTTTCGCCGGCATCTTCGAGCGCCGGTCGGATAATTTGTCACTCGTGTTGCGCGCCGGCGTTGGCTGGACGCCGGCGCAGGTCGGTCAGCTGACCGTCGCCATAAGCGAGGAGACGCAAGCGGGCTATACGCTCTCGCGCAACAAGCCGACGATCGTCGAGAACATGGCGGACGAAGGGCGTTTTGGCGCCGGCGCGCAGCGCCTGCGCGATCGCGACCTCGAGAGCGGGATCACCGTCGTGATTCCCGGCCCCGTGGCGGCGTTCGGCGTGCTGGCGGCGCACGATCGCCGGCCGCGAAAGTTCACGCAGGACGATCTGCATTTCCTTCAGGCCATCGCGCACGTGTTGAGCACGTCGGTCGAGCACGCCCGCACGGAGGCGTCGTTCCGTCAAACCCAACGGCTCGAGGCGGTGGGCCAGCTCGCCAGCGGCGTCGCGCACGACTTCAACAACATGCTCTCCGCGATCACCGCGTATGGGGAGATGGTGCGCGGCGCGCTGAAGACCGACGACCCGGTTCGCGACGACGTGGAGGAGATTCTCAAGGCGGCGGGGCGGGCCGCGGCGCTCACGCGCCAACTGCTCGCGTTCAGCCGGCAGCAGGTCATGCAGCCGCGGATGGTGGGGTTGAACGACATCGTGACCGAGATGGAAAAGATGCTGCACCGGCTGATCGGCAAGGAAATCCGGTTCGTGACGCGGCTGGACCCCGACCTCGCGTGGGTGAAGGCCGACCCCGGTCAGATCGAGCAGGTGATCCTCAATCTGTGCGTGAACGCGCGCGATGCCATGCCCGACGGCGGCACCCTCACCATCGAGACCTCGCACGCCGAGCTGGACGCCGCCCAGACGCACGAGCACTCGATGACGGGCGGGGGTCTGACCGACTACGTGATGCTCGCGGTGTCCGACACCGGCGTCGGCATGGACGCTCACACCAAAGCACGGATCTTCGAGCCCTTCTTTACGACGAAGGCGCCGGACAAAGGCACCGGTCTGGGGTTGGCGACAGTCTATGGGATCGTCAAGCAGAGCGGCGGCGACATCTGGGTATACAGCGAGCTCGGACGGGGAACCAGCTTCAAGATCTTCCTCCCGCGAATGGACCCCGTCGCCGACCCGCAGGTCCCGGAGAAGCCCAAACCGGCGGCCGGTCGCGGTACCGAAACCATTCTCCTGGCCGAGGACGAAGAGGCGATCCGCAAGGTGACGCGGCGGATGCTCGAGGCAGCCGGGTATCGAGTGCTCGTCGCGACAAACGGGAGCGAAGCGTTTAAACTGTTCGAGGACTATGAGGGGCCGATCGATCTCCTCGTCACCGACATGATGATGCCGGTGGTCAACGGCCGCGAGCTCGCCGAGCGTGCCCGCAAACTTCGTCCCGGAATTCGCGTGCTTTTCCTATCGGGTTATACCGACACTACCGTAGCCGGTCAGAATCTGTTGGACGGAGGAGCGGAGTTCCTCCAGAAGCCGTTCGGTAGCGAGACACTCGTCCGACGTGTGCGCGAAGTGCTGGACGCTCCACCGGTCGCGACGTAGGTGCGAACGGAGGACGCGGAGAGCGCGCAGCGCCACTTCGCGAACAAGATCGAGGCGATCGCGCGGCTCGGTGGCGGTGTCGCGCATCAGTTCAACAACCTGCTGACGGCCATTCTCGGCACGGCCGACCTGGTGCTCGCGGATCCCAAGCTCGCGCCGGCGGTTCGCGCCGACTTGAACGACATTCGCGAGGCGGCGCAGCGCGCCGCCGCGATCACGCGGCAGCTCCTGGCCTTCAGCGGCAGCCAATCCGTGTCGTTCCGCCCGATCGACGTGAACGAGCTCCTGACTCAGCTCGAGCCGATGTTGAAGCATGTCGTGCCGAACAATGTCTCCCTGAAGATGCGCCTCGACTCGTCGGGTCTCGTCGAAGCGGACCCGATCCGTGTCGAGCAAGTGGTGCTCAGCGTCGTGCTGAACGCCGTGGACGCGATGGCGCAGGGCGGATCGGTCACGGTGACGACGCAGGACGTCAACGCGATTCCCAGCTCCGAGACGCAGCAGGGCCGAGCGGGGGCGTTCACGGAGATCGTCGTCGCCGACACCGGGTACGGCATGGACGACTTCGCCCGCGCACGGCTGTTCGAGCCGTTTTTTTCGACGAAGGACACGCAGGGAGGGGGGATCGGGCTCGGCCTCGCTTCGGTGTACGGCACGATGCAGCAGCTCGACGGCGGCGTCGTGATCGAGAGCTTGCTCGGCGCGGGCACGCGCGTGCGGCTGTTTCTCCCGCGGGCCAAGGCTGCCGTGGATGCGGAGATGACCGCCGGGCCCTCCGCCACGTCAGGCGACGGGGAGATGGTCCCATCCGAAGTCATTCTCGTCGTCGAGGACGAGCCGGCCGTGCGGGCGCCCATCTGTCGCCAGTTGCGCAACCTGGGCTACTTCGTGCTCGAGGCGAACAACGGCGAGGATGCGCTGCTGGTGATGCAGGAGTACCACTCGCCCATTCACCTCGTCATCACCGACGTGATGATGCCGGAGATGAACGGCGCCGAGCTCGTGTCATTGTTGCGGGACTGGTATCCCCACATGCGCGTGCTCTTCATTTCCGGCTACAGCGAGCAGTATCTCGAGGCGCGCGGGGGCACGGTGCAGGGGAGCGCGTTCATGGCCAAGCCGTTCTCGCTGGACGATCTGAAGCATCGCGTTCGTGAGATGCTCGACGTGGGCTGGCAGAAGATGTGATCGGTGCGGTTAGAGGTCGAGGACCAGCCGCAGCCCTCGGTCGATCGCACTCATCAGTGCGGCCGGGAGCTTGCGGACTCGATCGCTCAAGTGAGAGCGATCCACAGTCATTAACTGTGAAACATTAGCTACGGAGTCGCGCGGCAACCCTGACGCTGACTTCGGAATGAGAACGTTTCCAGGTGCATCAGCCAATCGGACGTTCGAGGTGATCGCGGCCGCGATGATCGTTGGAAGTGCGCTGCGGTTGAAACCATTGGACTGAATGATCACGACAGGACGGCGGAATCCGGGTTCAGATCCAGCGGGTTCCGGCAGAGTAGCCCACCAGATCTCCCCGCGCTGCATTACCATTGCGATCGCCTCAGGGTCTGCCGCGTCGCTTCGCGCACCGCCGGATCCAGCACGCCGTCCTCGGCGGCGTAGACCTCGTTCAGCCGCTCAGTGATCCGCGCGTGCTTATGCTTTGCGACGTACTCGGCTAGAGCCTCCCTCACAAGACGGCTGCGCGAAACGCCGAGCTTGCGTGCCAACGCATCGGCGGACTCGAAGAGCTCGTCGGGCAGCGATATTGCGGTTTTCATACCAGGAGTATACCAACGGTTATACCAATGCGCAAATCCCTAGATCACGGTACTCGAGAGGTGCGCTCGCAGCCGGGCCGGGTCGATCCTGTACTGCAGAGGCAAGTAGGAGGGAATGCTCGCGCGGCGCAGCAGCTCGATGAGCGCGTCGTCGGGGAGAGTCACCCAGTCGTCCGGCCAGTCGGCGAGGTCGAGGGTGACGTCGTCGGAACAAAACCGAAGCACCGACGTCGACATAGGGGGCGGCTCCGCCCCGAGCAGTCCCGGCCGTGGGGCGGGAACGTAGAACAGGCTCGCGACCCACCGGAGTCCGCCAGAATGGAATTCTCGCACGGTGAAGCGGGCGGAGCAACGATTGTGCCGGGTTCTCGAGATCGTGACCACCGTTCAAGCCGTAGCGGCGCACCGTGAAAACACGTTGTGCATGGCGCGTGCTTTGCCCTTTTCTACCGCGCCAACGGCGACGCGGCCTGAGCAGTCGGGGAACCCCTGCCCACCGCGATGCTCAGAGAATACACGGCCAAAGACGGGACACCGTGGCGCGTGTGGGACGTGTATCCCACCACGCGAGGCGCCGCCACCGGCACTCGAGAATTCGCCGACGGCTGGCTCTGTTTCGAATCGCCTACGGAGAAGCGCCGGCTCGCGCCGATTCCGCGCGAGTGGGAGCGGTGCGACTGTAGCCGGCTCGAGGAGATGTGCCGACGCGCGGGCTTCATCTCACCGTCCATCCCGCCACCGGACGTCTCGTAGATCAGGCGGCGAGCGTAGACGTACAATGTGGGCAGCGCTTGGCTGCCAGCGGAATCGGCATCGCGCACTGCGGGCAGGGCTTGCTGTCGGCCGCGGCGGGCTTGGCGTAGAGGCGAGCCGCCCATCGCAGCGCCAGGAACACGACCAGCGCCACTATAAGGAAGGCGACGACGTTGCCGGCGAAGACGCCCCAGTTGATCGTCACCGCGCCCGCGGCTTTCGCCTCCGCGAGCGTGGCGTAGGGCGGCGCCGCCTCGGTGCCCGCTTTGATCACGGTGTACAGGTTGGTGAAATCGACTCCCCCGAGAAGCAGCCCGATGGGGGGCATGATGACGTCTTCCACGAACGACTTGATCACCGTGCCGAACGCGCCGCCGATGACCACGGCGACCGCGAGCTCGACGATGTTCCCGCGCGTGATGAAGGCGCGAAAGTCTTTCCACATCGGCCAGACCTCCCGTGGGGCGTGACCACGCAGAATCTATCACGCGCTAGCGACGTTGAATGGGCAGGTGTAGCGTAGGACATGTTCGCCAAGCGGCCGCGATGAGTGCCGAGCTGTACATCTACACGTCATCGACAACGCTCATTCGTCCAAAGGAGCTCACTGCCGGCACCGAAGACGCCGATTGGGAATTCGCGCTCGTGACCGGGGAGCAATCCCTCTTTCCGGCCTCGTCGACGTCCGAATGCCTCGTCGTCGGATGGCGGCCCGGCAGTTCCTCGGGCGAACGAACTCGCAAAGCCATCAGCAATCGCGATGCGAGGCAACTCGATACCATCTTTCGCGAAAACCTCGCGGGCGTCGTGGCGCTCCGAACCGAGCAGTCGTTCACAGCGGACGCCGAAGAGCTCGAGAAGCTGCGCAAGGCAGGAGTGTCCCCGTCGCACATCGAGCGAATTCAAGCGGCCAAGATGCGCTATGTGGTCGGCACCAGCGCCTCGCGGAATGCATTGTCGTTGGAGCTGCAGCATGACGTCTGGCTGCTGATCGGCGTGCTCACCGACGGACTGTGCGAGGATCCACAGAAGGGAGAATTCATTGCAGATCCCTCGCTGCGCTCG
>JBBDXZ010000075.1:0-30545 GCA_040902075.1 Gemmatimonadaceae bacterium | reverse complement strand
TGACATAGGTCGCGCTTTGCCACCTCCGGCCTCGCGAAGCCCCGCCTAAGCCCGTTGCGCGGGTCCGCGCGAGGTCGCAATGTTTGTAAAGCTCTCCCACTCCGCAGGAGCACACATGAAAAGCGCTCGAACGATGTTGCTGTCGGCCATGATTGCGCTGACGCTCCCCATGTTACTAGCCGCGCAGGAGAGCGGTCCGGCGAGCGGGACGGCGTTGCGACGCGAGCTGCTCGCCCATTTCAACATGTCGATGCAAAAGTTCATCGTCCTGGCCGAGGCGATGCCGGCGGAGAGCTACAGCTGGCGTCCCGAGAAGGACGCGATGCAGGTGGCGCGTGTGTATGCGCACGTCGCGAACTACAACTATCACTATCTCGCGTCGTCCATGGGCGTCGCGGCGCCCGCGGACATCAACCTGGACACGCTCGAGGCGATACAGGACAAAGCGCAGATCGTTCAGCTGCTGCGCCGTTCCGCCGACCACGTTCGACGCGCCGTGGCCGACATGCCCGCGTCGCAGCTGGAGAAAAACACCAAGCTGTACGGCCGTGAGGTGCCGCAGTGGGCGGTGCTGATGCAGCTCGTCGCGCACATGAACGAGCACCTCGGCCAGTCCATCGCATACGCCCGGTCGAACAACGTCGTACCACCCTGGTCCCGCTAGTTGCCGAGTCGAATTCCCGCGGTGAGCGGAATCATGTCCGCGTTTCGTCCATCTTTTCGGGCACGTACGAAGCGACACTCCACGTAAAACGCGGCGAGCCCTGTCTGCAGAGTCGCGCCGACTCCCGTTGCCCACCCGAATGACGTCGTGCTGCCGCGAAATGTGGAGTTCATCACACCAGCGCTAGCGAGCACGTAGGGTGTCAGATCGCGATCGAGATCGGGCATGACCATGATGCCGGCCATGGCCCCAAGTGTTCTATCGATTCCGCCTTCCACGGTGCCCATCATATTGCCGCCGGACAGCGCATCGATTCGATTCTGGCCGTAACTACCTCCAAGGCGCAGACTCACGGTGTTTCCGGGCAGTGTGACGCCCCCCATGATCTCCGCCAACCAACCGGTGTTGATCCCTTGGCCTGCCATGCCGACGGGAAATGTCGAGCCACCGCCAACCGTGACGAAGCGCATCACTTGAGCCGCAGTCGCATTCGGCGCCATCGCGGCGAAAAGCGCGAAAATGAATACTCTCAGGAGACAGTACCGGCGATACCTCGTCACGGGATCTTCTGCCGCTCGCCCGACCCTACCGGACCAGGGCGATCCCATGATCACACTCCTGTGGCTTGTCCACTGCGCCATTCCCATTGGGTCGCGCAACCGATGGAAGCCTGGACTGCGCGCCGGCGGGCGGCGGTTGGTACGCCTGTAGCTCCGGAGGGCGAACCAGCTGCGCGAGACGCATGAGTACCGTGTGCGTGGCAGTCACGGTTGGCTTGAGACGCACCCGAATCGCGTGCGCGTCCGCGCGTTCGGTCGTGCCGTCGAGATTGGAGATTCTCAGGATCGCCTCGAGTACACCCGTATTGCCGGATCCGGTGACCTTCATGATGCCAAGACCCGGCGTACTTCCCGTGGCGATCGCGCCGCCGCTCAACGGAACCGGCCCGCGCAACGCGACGAACAACAGGTCGCCCGCTGGTGAAATATCCGCGAGATCAGGCGCCGGGTCGGAGCTCAAGGAGCTCGCGAAGCTCACGGTCGTCCGGCTCCCGGAGCTGACCTCGAACACCTCGGCGACGTTCGTTCCACGGTCGGTGATCCAGACGAACCGGCCGTCGGGCGTCGCCGTCATGCCGTGACTGTCACGCGTCGTCACCACGTCGGCAATCAGCGATGTTGGCGCGGGCGTGTTGACGGCATTCGTCGCCGCAACAGCGCCTGGTGAAACGCGATAGGCGAAGAAGCCCGCACCGCTGTTTACAACCACGTCGTTGCCGATCTGCATGCCCATCAACCCGCTGCCCTTGATCGTGGCTTTGTCGTACTCCGCCCGAATACGCATCGGCGTTGCCTTGGGGTCGACGACCAACAATCCCCCGCCGCGCAGCGTCACGAACGCGAGCGCGCTCGTGGACGTTATGGCGGGCACGATCGGCGCGTTGTCCGGTCGCAGGTCGACTGACTGACACGAAGCGCCCGACGGCGTTGTGCAGGAGGTGAGATCGAGCGTTGCCGCGGCGTCGAACGAGAATTGGTTCGTCGCGTAATTCGTGGTGATGCGCTCGAGCAGCTTGCCGTTCTGGTTGGCCACGAGGATGTACGAATCGTCGGGCGCGGGCGTGGCTGCGTGCGCTTGTCGTCCGCCGTTGAACCCCACGGAGGCGCGCAGGCATGTGATTGGCGTGCGAGCTTCGGCATCGAGGATCACGACGTGACCACTGGCGACGAACGCGAGGACCGCGTGCGAGCTGGTGGAGTTGAACATGAGCATGTGCGGGCGGACCGGATTGGCGCCCGTGGACGCCAGACAGAGCGCGCTCACGGCGTCGCCGAGGTCGATCTTCGCTGGCGTGCCGACCGACACACCCGCCGCGGCAGCCACGGCGGATTTCGGGTAGATGTACAGCGTGCCGCCGAACGCCTTCCCGGGTGAATCCGACTGATCGACGAGCCAGACCTCGTAGTCCCGGTTCGACAAGTCTCCCGGGTCCGTGATACTGCCGTCACACCCGACGAGGAGGGCGAGCCCGAAAACAAGCGCGCCGCAGAAAGAAGGGGTATTCTTCATGAGTCACATTACCAGCGGTCAGTCACAGGAGTCTCACACCGCGCTCACAGAAGGGCGTCGGGGGCGGGTAAGATGTTTGACGTCAGGTTGTTCGGCGGGCTTTCGTTGGAGAGTAGTACGACGTCGCTTCCGCCAAGCGCGCTGCAGCGTCGCCGACTGACATTGCTTGCTCTCCTCGCGCTGCCTGGCAGGCGGGGAATGTCGCGCGAGCGAGTTCAAGCCTATCTGTGGCCAGAGAGCACGTCCGGCCATGCGCGTCACGCGCTCGACCAGCTTCTCTACGCGACCCGCCGCGATCTCGGAAGTGATTCGTTGCTGTCGAACACGACCGACCTGCGATTGAATCCGAACTTTTTCCGCGCCGACGTCTGGACGTTCGATGAGGTCATTGACGCCGGGTGTTGGGAGGACGCGGCCAACTTGTACGCCGGCCCGATCCTCGAGGGTTTGCACCTCATTGACGGTTCCGACTTCGAGCGTTGGCTCGATGCCGAACGCCTGCGGCGCGAGCAACAGCATCATCACGCGCTCGAGGTGCTGGCGAAAGAAAGCGCCGATCGTGGCGATTTCCCCGGCGCTGTGCAGTGGTGGCGCCGGCGCGCGGCGGCCGATCCCCTCTCGGCCAGCGTCGCGCTCGATCTGATGCGTGCGTTGGGCGCCGCCGGTGATGGCGCCGGCGCTGCTCGCCACGGGCGTATCTACGGGGAGGTCGTCCGCGCCAGCCTCCAGATGGAGCCCGATCCCGCGGTCGAGGCGCTCGCGAGCAGCCTCGTGACTCCGGAGCGCTCGAGCGGTGTGCCGTCCGGGCTATCAACTGAGACCGCGCGCGTCGCGGCGCCGGCGGCCGCGGATGTCTCGGCGTCTCCGATAACGATGACCAAAGCGGAAGGCACGCTCGCTTCGGCACGTGAGCAGTCGACCCTGCGGCCACGTCGGCGACTCAGGGCGGTGCGCGCCGCAATCATCGTGTTCTGCGCCGCTATAGCAACGTTGCTCGTATCGAGTCAGGGGCGGAATACGTCGCGCGCAGCCAGCGTTGCAATGCGCGCAAATAGCCCCAATGACGTCCCGGTCAACACGCCGATTATAGACGGCGCCGCCCACAGGACGGCGGATGCAGCGGCGCGTGCCCTGTACCTTCGCGGACGAGCGGCTTGGGAGAAACGCACGAAGGCAGGCTTGGAGGACGCGGTGGTCCTCTACCGTCAGGCCACCCAACGGGACCCCGTCTACGCGGCCGCCTACACCGGTCTCGCGGAGTCGTACGCAATGCTCGGTTATTTCGGCTTCGGAGCCGGTGACGTCATGTTCCCGAAGGCGGGCGCCGCCGCGCAGAAGGCGCTGGAGCTCGACCCTTCAGCCGGCGAAGCGTACGCGGTATTAGGGCAGTCGCTGGCGTGGCAGCACAAATGGGTTCGGTCGGAACAGGCGTATCGGCGCGCGATCGCGCTCGTCCCGAACAATCCGACGGCACACCAGTGGTACGCCCTGCTGCTTGCGTATGTCGGCCGGCCGCACGAAGCGGCGCTCCAGACCGGCATCGCGAGCCGTCTCGATCCTCTGTCCGTGCAGATCAACAATATGCACGGCATGATGCTGTACTATGCGGGCATGCTCGACAGCTCGGTCAGACAATTCGAACGCACTGTCGAAGAAGAGCCCGACACGGCCTGGGTGCGGCAGAACCCGTGGGTGCTGACCAACTTCGGTCGTGTCGCCGCCGCTGCGGGTCGAGAGAAGCAGGCCATTCATTTGATAGAGGCCGCGCTGGTGGTCGTGCCAGCGCATCCGCGCTTGCTGCTGGATTTGGGAGCCGTGTATGTGCTGGGGGGCAAGCCACAACACGCGTGGGCGGCGTTCGCGCGCGCGGACAGCGCACATCCTCATTATCCAGCGTACCGCGGACTGATGCACGCAACGACCGGTGAGCTGGATCAGGCGTTCGCGTGGTTCGACCGTGTAAGCGAGTGGCCGCTTCCTGCGCTCGTGGGACTCAGCTGTGATACGCGTTTCGCGCCTCTCCGGGCGGATGCGCGATTCGGCGCCATTCGCAAACGTCTCAAGTTACCTCCCGTGCCGGCACGCAGTTCCTAGCGGCCATCAATACCGCCAACTCCTGACGTCGGCACCTCGCGGCGCGGTTGTGATCATCCGCTCGACTGCCCATGGCATCACCATCTGCGGATAGCGAAGCCTCGAGTACGCGTTGGCGCGCGTGTGATCGCCGTTCCAGCAGTGCTCGTCCCGGTCGCCATAGTCCACCACCGCGTCCGCCGGCGGATCGGCGGTGCGCAAAAACTCCTCGACGAGATACACCGCGTTATTGAGATAGTAGTTGTCCATGTCCCCGACGTAGATCCGGAGCTTGCCACGCAACTTGGGGCCGAGCGTCTTCCAGTCGCGCTCGAGGATGTAGGAGAGGTCGTAGTTCTCGCGCCAATACTCGGCGACCGATCGGTCTATGGTGCCGGTCAGCTTGTTCCAGATCGGCTTGGGATATCCGTCGGCGCCGATGGGTGAATACACGGACTCCCATACGTCCCACTGGTCCCCCGAGCGGCTTTTGCTACCGAGCGCGAGCTCGCGGTGGTTGGTCTGCTCCAGCGTCGTGGAAATGTGGCCGAGATAGTTCCGTTGCCCGGGACGCGCCACGCGCTTGAACGGCCCGGCGGTGTAGTACGCATTCGTATCCTTGTAGATGTCCACGACGGTGTAGGCGCGAAAGTCGATCGGATCGGGGCAGGCGACCCACGCGCCGTTGTATTCCTCGGGGTAGAACATCTGCGCCGCCATCGCCTCCCAACCGCCGGTGGAGCCGCCGAACGTGAAGCGCGCCCACCCCTGGCCGATGCCGCGGAAGCGCCGCTCGATCTCCGGGATCAGCTCGTACTGGATGGCGTCGCCGTACGGGCCGTTGTTCGCCGAGTTGACGGCGTACGAGTCGTCGTAGAACGGCGTAGCGTGCTGGATCTCGATGAGCAGCGCACGCGGAAATCCCGTTCCCGTCCAATCCTTGTAGAACTGCCACGCGTGCTCCTGCTGGATGCGGTTGTAGCCGCGCAGGTTGAAGCGCGCGCTGAAGTCGGGCGCGACGTTGGATCGGGCGGCGTCTCGCGCCAGCCGCCAAAGCTCGAAGGGAAGTGGCCGTGGTTCACCATGAGCGGATAGCGCGCGTCGGGATGCTCGTCGAACGCCCAGGGCAGCAGCACCCAGGCGGCGAGGTGCGTGTCGCGTCCCCAGAACCTGGAGAGCCGCTCGCTGCGGATCTTCACGTACTTGACGTACTTCGTCTCCTGCTTGGCGAAGTCGTCGACGGGCGGGATCTCCTGGTCGAGCGCGAGACTGACGGCGTTCGCGCGCGCCGGGTCCAACACAACGGCACGCGGCGTGGAGTACAGGTTGCCGGGCTTGCGCGCGTACTGCTGGCCCTCCCACTTGTCCGGTGGGAGCTTGACGACATGTCCGTCGCTCCGGCGGAATGTCTCATAGCGGTTGAGCAGCGCCTGCACGCGATACGTGCCGGGCCGCAGGTCTGACAGGGATCGCAGCGGATAACCGAAGGCACTCGCGTCGACGATGCGCCTCTCGCCGGGCTTCCACCCGTCGACGTCGAGGCCGAATACCTGCTGCGTTCCGGGCGCGTCGGTCACGTGAAAGCGCGGCTCGCCGGCGGTATCCGTCGATATGAAAACCAGGAGGCGACCGTCGAGCGGCGTGCCACTGCGCGATGCCGGAAAAGTGATCGAGAACGGCATACCGGGCGCGCGATTCTGCGCACGTCCCGCTGATGCGACCGTTCCACAGAGGAATACCGTGCCAAAAATCGCGAGTGCAGGGTGCGCACGCATAGGAAATCCGGTTACTGTTTGAGCACAACGTTGACGTTTGGGTGTCACGCCCGCCAGGCTTACAGCGGTCTCACCCTTCCTCGGAGCACCCCATGTCGAAGTCGCTGTGTCTGATTCTGCTGGTCATGGCCAGCGCCGCCGGCGCGCAATCGCCCGCCCTCAGCGCCGACGTTCAGTCGCGCATCGCGGCGATCGAACCAAAGGTCGTCGCTTGGCGGCGTGACATTCATCAGCATCCCGAGCTCGGCAACCGGGAGTTCCGAACGTCCAAGCTCGTTGCCGACCATCTCAGGGCGCTGGGTATAGCCGTACAGACGGGCGTCGCCCACACGGGAGTCGTGGGCATCCTGAAGGGTGGCAAGCCGGGCCCGGTCGTCTTGCTTCGCGCAGACATGGACGGCCTTCCCGTGACCGAGCGCGTCAACATCCCGTTCGCCTCGAAGGTCAAGTCGACCTATAACGGCCAGGAAGTGGGTGTCATGCACGCGTGCGGACACGACACGCACGTCGCAATCCTCATGGGCGTCGCGGAGATCCTCGCGGGGATGAGGAACGATCTCCCCGGCACCGTGAAGTTCATGTTCCAGCCGGCGGAAGAAGGTCCGCCCGCGGGCGAGGATGGTGGAGCGGAGCTGATGGTGAAGCAGGGGATCCTCACCAATCCCGCCGTGGACGTCGCGTTCGCTCTGCACATCGACGCGACGCGCGAGGTGAACCGCATCTTCTACACGCCGGGTGGCATGGCGGCCAGCTCGGACGACTTCCGCGTGCTCGTGAAAGGCAAGCAGACGCACGGCGCGGCGCCGTGGAATGGCGTGGATCCGATCGTGACGTCGGCGCACATCATCACGGCGTTGCAAACGATCGTGAGTCGCAACATGGAGATCACGCAAAACCCCGCGGTGGTCACCGTGGGCAAGATCCAGGGCGGTGTGCGCAACAACATCATCCCCGAGCAGGTGGAGTTGATCGGAACGATTCGAGCGCTCCATCCCGATGACCGCCGAAAGCTGCACGAACGCGTGCGGCGCATCGTGACGAACGTAGCCGAGAGCATGGGAGCGACGGTCGAAATCGAGATCGGCGGCAACACAGCGTATCCCGTGACGTTCAACAACGAGGCGTTGACCATGGCGATGCTGCCCGCGCTGCGCGCAGTCGCGGGCGTGGACAAGGTACATCTCGTCAAACCCGAAACCGGCGCGGAAGACTTCTCGTTCGTCGCCGAGAAAGTGCCGGGCTTCTACATCAGCCTCGGCGGCCGGCCGGCGAACGTGCCGCAGGCACAGGCAGCCGACCATCACACGCCCGATTTCTACGTAGACGACAGCGGACTGGACGTCGGCGTCCGCGCGCTGACCGCGATGACCCTCTACTACATGAAAACGAATCCGCGCGGAGGAATTCCCGCCGCGACGTCACGCTGAGATATCCTCCGCGTCCTCTGCGGTATTACGACTCGACTATAATCGCGGCCGGGTCTGGCGCGGCGCCTTGCCGCAGTTCTCCGGCCAGTTCGCCGGCCACGTGCCCGGCGACCGCTCGCGCGCGATGAACTCCGGGTCCTCCGACGCGAGATACGCGAGCAGCGCGGCGAGCGTCGCGTTGTGCTTCAGATCGTCGAACACGACCTTGTCGTACGTGTCGCGGTTCGTGTGCCACGTGTACGTCCCGTAATTCCAACCCAGCGCACCGAGCCCGAACGACGGCGTCCCGTAGCACGCGAACACCGCACCGTCGGTCCCGCCGGGGTTTCCCGTCGGCCGGTCGTTGAATGTCCACGAGACGACGTTCTCGCTCATGCTGTCCGTGTAGAAGCTCGGCAGCTTCGCGTACCAATCGCGCAGGTGTGGGCCGATGGCTGTGAGGCCAGCGGCTGATATGGACTGCACGCGTCCAGTCCCATTGTCCTGATTGAACAGCGCCTGGAGTCCCTTCATTACCTCGGGATGATCTTCCGCGAACGCGCGCGATCCGTTCAGTCCCTGCTCTTCGCTCGACCAGTGGCCAACCATGATGGTCCGCTTCGGATTCGGATACGCGAGCTTCAAGATGCGCATCGCCTCCAGGGCCATGAGCGTGCCGGTACCGTTGTCGGTTGCGCCCGAGCTGCCGTCCCACGAGTCGAAGTGCGCCGAGAGCATCACGTATTCATCTGGCTTCTCGACGCCCTTGATGACGCCGATGGTGTTGAACGCCGGCTGCTCGCCGAGCAGCTGTGCATTGAGGTCGAGGCGGACCATCGGCTTCTGATCGTTCTCCGCGAGTCGGAACAGCAGGCCGTAGTCCTCGCAGGTGAGCGTCACAGCAGGCGCTCGCGTGTTGTACGTCTCGAACACTTCGATGACACCCCATCCGCCGCTGCCTCTCTCCGCGTCGAAGCCGAAGCCGCCGCCGCCACCGGCTGGACGACGACTCGCCGCAGGTCCGCCGCCGCGCATGCTCTGAGCGCCCGGGGCGTTCGCGCCACCGAACCCCCCGCCACCGCCTCCACCGCCGCCCTGACCAGGGGTTGCAAATGGATTCCGAAAGCTGAGCTTCGGGCGCGACGTGATCATGCCAGCGACGCCCGCCTTCTCGAGACGCAAGCCGAGCGTCCCCGTGCCGAGTGCGAGACTGTAGCCGGTGCCGCGATAGAGCTTCGTGCTGTCGGCGCGGTTCGTTCCAGGCAGCGTCATCACCGCCCATTCGCGCTGCATGAGCGCGACGGCGGTATCCATGCGCGCCTTGCCCGCCGGCGTCGCGAAGCGGATCCAGTCCTCAGAGGGACGGCAGGTGGGCCACGCCGGCGAGAGCAAAACGATCCTGCCGCGTGCTCGCGGCAGCCATATCACGAATTCGGTGCTGTCGGCGAACTTGGGCAGGACGATCGCTTCCGCCGTGACGGGCCGCGCGGTGCCGGGGCTCCACGCGAGCATCAATCCTTCGAGCGTGCGTGCGCGCGGTTGCACGAGGTCGATGTGTGACGCGCCACGCCGCCATCCGCGCCACGTACCATACTGCTCTCGTCTGCCCTCGATGCCCCACGAGCGATAGGTCTTGATGACCCAGTCGCTGGCGGCCGCCATCCCCGGGCTGCCGGTGAGACGCGGTCCGACCGAGTCGAGGAGAACTTGCGCGAGCTGCTGCACTCGCGAGCTGTCCATTCCGAGCCGGAAGATGCGGTCGACAGTGGGATCAGCGGACGGTTGCTGCGAGTGGAGCGCGGCGGGAACGGCGGCGAGAATGAGTATGGCGCGGCGGAGTGGCATAGCGGCTCGAACGAAGAGAGGGAACGGATCAGGAATCAGGCCATTTCAAGTTAAGTCCGCCACAGCAACCGCGTGGTTGTCGCAGCAGCGGTCGCAGCAGCGGTCGCAGCAGCGGTCGCAGCAACGGTCGCAGCAACGGTCGCAGCAACGGTCGCAGCAACGGTCGCAGCAACGATCGCCGAGTGTTCCACGGCGACCTATGGCAATATTGCCCAAGAAAACCGCTTGGCAATATTGCCTTCGGCTCGCCTAGAACACCCGGCTTCGCGTTGCTGCTCCGCGCTTGCTGCTCATCCTTCCTTTGCCCGGGCGCGAGCTACTGCCGCCTGGCGCCACAACTCATGGTCGCTCACGACGGTGAACACAACCTGGTGCCGCAGGCGCGTAAGGAACCGCACCAGCGACTCGACCGAGAATCGCCCGAGCCGCCCATGTCGGAGATCGGCCACGCGAGGCGGATGGGTACGCATGCGCGCCGCGGCATTCGCTTGAGGCCAGCCATCCATGACGCGAACCAGCTCGGCGGCGAGTTGCCGCTTCAACTTCGGAATGGGATCGTCGTCCACGAGTTGAACATGCGTGCGCGTCGTTCCGGTGTAGCAGCATTCGGCCGCGCAGCGGCACGTGTGAACGCGCCGACTGCGGAGCAAAGCTGGGAGGGACAGCGCGCCGATTGCGGAGCGAGGCCGGGAAGGACAGCGCGCTTCGCGAAGCGCGATAGATCGCGCAGCGTCAATCACTCCGTGATCGCGCCGAGGTCGTGGAGGATGGAGTCCTTGAGAGCGACCGCGCGCGGATCGGCCATGGATCGCGGGTGATCGATGAGGATCTCGACGATGCGCGTGATCCGCATCGGCCGCTCGCTGAGCACGAAGACGCGATCGGCGAGCGCGATCGCTTCATCCACATCGTGCGTCACCAGCACCGTCGTCTGGGGCTCCTCGCGACGGATCCGCAGCAACTCCTGGCGCATGCGCAGCCGGGTAAGCGCGTCCAGCGAGCCGAAGGGCTCGTCCATGTAAAGGACCTCGGGCTTCACGACGAGCGCGCGCGCCAGCTCCAGACGCTGGAGCATCCCACCCGAGAGTTGGTACGGGAATGCCGACGCGAAATCCTGGAGTCCGACGAGCTCGATGTAGTGCCGGGCGCGGCTGGCCCTCTCTTCCTCCGGCAGGCCGTCGAGGACGAACGTCAGATTTCGCCACGCCGTGATCCACGGAAAAACTGATCCCTTCTGCGTGATGAGGATGCCTTTCGGACTCGGACGTCCCACAGGTTGTCCGGCGACCGTAATAGTTCCGCGGTCCGGTCTCTGGAACCCGGCCAGCAGGTCGAGCAGCGTGGATTTCCCGCATCCCGACGGTCCGACGAGCGCCACGAATTCGTGCTGCGCGACGGTGAGCGTGAAACCATCGAGGACGGACAGCGACGCGCCATTCTCGAGCTGATACGACTTCCAGACGTCACGGGCGTCGATGTCAACGGACATAGCGCCACTTCACCGCGTCCACCCGGTCCATGCGGCGCATCAGCACATCGAGGAAGAACCCGATCACCCCGATGATCACCATGGCGGCCACCACGAGGTCGTAGCGGTTGCCCGCGTTGCGCGAGTCGATGATCAGGTAGCCCAGTCCGGAGTCGATCGCGACCATCTCCGCGGCGACGACCACCAACCATGCGACGCCGAGTCCGATGCGCATGCCGGTCACGATCTGCGCCATGGCCGCTGGCACGATCACCTGGCGGAGGAGCTTCATGCCGGTGATGCCAAAATTCTCCGCGGCGCGGATGTACTGTCGCTCCACGGAATGGACGCCGGCGATCGTGCCGACCACCATGGGAAAAAACGACGACAGCAGGATGAGAAAGATCGGCGACGTATTGCCGACGCCGAACCACAGGATGGCGAGCGGGATCCACGCGATCGGCGAGATCGGCCGGAGCATCTGGATCACCGGATTGAGCGCACGGTACGTGGCCGGATACCACCCCATCGCGACGCCCAGCGGGATGGCGAGTGCCACCGCGCCGAGGAAACCAATCGCCACGCGCATGAGCGACGCGGCGATGTGATGCACGAGCACGCCTTCCTTCGCCAAGGAGATGACGCCGAGCACCACGTCCCAGGGGCCGGGAAAGATGCGTGTCCCGCTCAATCGGATGGCCGCCCACCAGGCCGCGATCAGGATCGCGACGACGAGATACGGCGCGATGCGGAAGGTCCTACTTCGCAATCTTGATGTCTGTTGGCCGATATGCCCGAACGAAGCTGTCGTCCACGTACTTCTCGTATGCTACCGGCCGCTCGAGGATCTTTCCCTCGAACGCAAGCTGCATGAGCTCGTCGAATTCGGACTTGACCAGGCGCAGGTCGCCGTAGGTGACGCGATCCTTCGGGTTGTCCATGACGAAGCGAATGAGCGCCGAGTCCTGGTTGAAGAACTCGCGTTTCGCCGCAAGGTCCGCGGCGAGGTGACGGTGCGTCGTGTCGCTCTCCAGCCATGCGCCGGCGGCGAGCACGTGATTCACCAGCCGCTGCACCGTGGGCCGGTCCTCGTCGATGAGCTCTTGCCGAACCGTCAGGACGCAGCAGATGTACTCCGGCCACTCGTCGCGCGTCATGTGCAGGATGCGCGCGTATCCCTCCTTTTGCGCCAACGCCCCGAACGGTTCACCGGTGGCATACGCGTCCACCGCGCCGGCATAGAGCGCCGCCGGCATGTCGGGCGGCGCCATCTCCACGAGCGCAACGTCCGCGTCGGTCATGCCATACTTCTTCATCAGGCGGTGGACGAAGATGTTGTCCACGGCAAACCGGCTGGGAATGGCGATCCGTTTTCCCCGCAGGTCGCCGAGGTTACGCGCCTTGGATTTGGCGCCAATCATGATGACGGCGCCAGAGCGGTGCCCCAGGGCAACGATCTTTACGGGAATGCCCCGGTCGGCCAGATCCATCGCCATCGGGGCCAGCATGTAGGCGGCTTTCACCTTCCCGGACATCAACGCTTCCTTCAGCTCCGGCCAGCCGCTGAACTTGCTGAAAACGGCAAGCTTCTCGCCGGCGGCGTTGACGACCTCCATGCCGTCCATCTTGGACATGTCCATCGTCGCTCCCACCTCGGACATCGCCGTCATGTCGTGCGTGGCCGAATCGCTATGCGATGTGTCCGATGTGCCGCCGGATGTTGGTGAGGTTGGTGAGGTTGGTGCTGAAGCGCGCATCGCCATACAGGCGACTGGGAGTGTGAGGTTTCACGTGACGGGCAGCGCGCCGACCTGCAGCACCTCGCTCTCTGGAATCCGGTCTCCGCTCGCAGTGGTGGTTGGAGCGGATCGAGGCGCGCTCGCCTTGTAGACGACGACCAGCAACACGACAGCCGCGATAGCGGTCCCGGCGGCGATCGCCCATCGGTGCCGTTGAGTAAAGCCGTTCCCCGATTCCATAGATGAGAGGTTGAATGGAAGGGCCGCGACACTCGAGCCCCTGAAGGACACTAAGGACGCACGAGACGCGCATCAAGAAGTTGTGCTGGTGGCACTGCGTTGCCAAGCAGGTCTGGAGTCGCGATTCTACGCTGTGGAAGCGTGTCCATCACCCCGGACATTGGACAAAACGGGAGGACCCCATGGCGCAAGCGACGGTCAGGAACCAGGAGTCCATCATCACGAACCAAAAGAAAATCCTCAAGAATCAGGATCGGCTCATGCGGATACTCGACAATCAGAGCAAGATCTTGCGGAACCAGCAGGAGATCAAGAAGAACCAAAAGAAGATCCTGGCGAATCAGGGCAAGATTCTCAGGAAGTAGCGTGCGGTTGGGAAGAGACTGACGCTCCACGGAATGAACCAGGCTCAGGACATGTCGAAAGTCAAAATCGGAATCGCCGGGTCGCGATTTCAGGCCGATTGCATCGCGGCCTCGGTGAGGATGATGCCCGAGGACGCGGAAGTCGTGGCGGTCGCGTCGCCGAGCAAGGGCAACGCGGACGCGTTCGCGAAACGGCACGGCGTTCCGCGCGCATACTCCGACTATCGCGAGCTGCTACGCGATCGCGAGGTCGAGATGATCTCCATCTCGGCGCCCAACCGGCTGCACGCGCAGATCACCATCGACGCGGCCAGGGCCGGGAAGCACGTCGTGTGCGAGAAGCCGCTCTGCATGACGCTCGAGGAAGCCGACGCGATGATCGACGCGTGCAAGACGGCCGGTGTCATGCTTCTCTACGCGGAAGAGCTGTTCTTCGCTCCGAAATACGTGAAGGCGAAACAGATGGCGGACGAGGGCGCATTCGGACGAGTGCATCTCGTGAAGCAGGGCGAGAAGCACAGCGGCCCACACTCCGATTGGTTCTGGGACGTCGAGCAGTCGGGGGGCGGCGCGGTCATGGACCTCGGCTGCCACGGGATCGCGTTCTGTTGGTGGTTCCTCGGCAAGCAGAAGGTGAAGAGCGTGTACTCGCAGATGTCCACCCAGGTGCACTCGAAGCGCACCGAGGGCGACGACGAGGCGATCACGATCATCGAATTCGAGAACGGCGCGATCGGCGTCGTCGAGAGCAGCTGGAACCGCCCCGGCGGGATGGACGACTCTGTAGAAGTGTTCGGGGACAAGGGGCAGACGTACGCCGACATGCTCATGGGGAACGCGCTCCCCACGTACTCCGAGGTCGGCTTCGGCTATGCGGTGGAGAAAGCCGCGTCCACCAAGGGGTGGACGTATCCCGTGTTCGAGGAGCATTGGAACTACGGCTTTCCGCAGGAAATGCGGCACTTCGCGCGCTGCGTGCGCGGAAAGGAGACGCCGATCTCGGACGGCGAGACGGGCCGAGTCGTGCAGGAAGTGCTCTACGCGGCGTACGCCTCGGCGGGACTCGGTCAGAAGATATCGTTGCCGTTCCGACCCAGGGGGATCGCGAAGCCGATCGATCTCTGGAAGAAGCCGGAGCTCGCGCGAGCGGCGCTGGCGGCGCGCTGAGTGCGGCTGGCCGGCGCGATCGACATCGGCGGCACACGCACGAAGCTCGGCGTCGTCGCCGAGGACGGACGCATCGTCGAGCGCGCGACGGTCTCGACCCCGCGGCGCGGCGATCCGGAGCCGTTGGTCGACGCGATCGCTTCCGTCATTCCGAGAGTAACGAGGAATCTGCAGTTGGCTGGCATCGGCGTTTCGGTTGCGGGATTTCTGGACCGCGAGCACGAGACGATGTACGCGAATGCGAACCTTCCGCTGCTCGTCGGCTTTCCGTTACGACGCGAGCTGGAGCGTCGGCTCGAGCGCGAGTGCCGTCTCGAGGTGGACTCGAACGCCGCGGTCGTCGCCGAGTTTCGCTTCGGCGCGGGTAAAGGCGCCGAGCGGCTCCTGGGCGTGACCGTAGGGACGGGACTCGGCGGCGGCGTGATCGTCGCGGGCAAGCTGCTGCGCCATACCGGAGAGTGCGCGGGCGATCTCGGGCACATCATCCTGGACCCGAACGGGCGTCGCTGCACGTGTGGCGCTCGCGGGTGTCTCGAAGCGATGGTCTGTTCGGCGGCCCTCTCGGAGCGCGCGGGAGGGAACGTGGTGCGCGACATCGTGCGCGACGCGGGCGCCGGCGATGAAGGCGCGCTGAAGGCGATCGAGGAGACGGGGAAGTGGCTCGGGCTCGGACTTGCGTCGCTGGCGCCGCTGTTCGCTCCGGATACGATCGTCGTGGGCGGTGGCGTCGCCGCGTCCGGCGACCTGCTGTTGGAGCCCGTGCGCGCGGCGTTTCGCGAGCACGCGGGCGACGATTTGCGCGACCGCGTGCGCATCGCCGGCTCCACACTCGAGGGATGGGAGGGAATGATCGGCGCGGCGAGTCTCGTCTTCGATCCCATGGGCTGATCGCGATGCCGGCGACGATCATTCACAAATGCGCGGCACGCCAGGTAGTGAGTGACAGCGAAGCAATTCCATTAGCACTTTGACTCCGGGTTGTTGCAGCGGTGCTATGTGGACGCACGTGTCGCTGCGCAAACAGCTCATGCACCGAGCGCCATCCTGAGATGCAGCGAGGCTTTGCCTCGCACGCTGGGCCCGACGATCTTTCAGTCGCTATGACCGAGCGGCGATTCAACGAAGCTGAAGTCGCGGCCATCTTCGAGCGCGCGACGGAGGCGCAGCAGACCGGCCAGCGTCAGCTTCCGTCGGGCGAGGGAATGACGCTGGCTCAGCTTCAGGAGATCGGCCGAGTCACGGCGGCGACACTGATCGCGGCGGCCTTAGGAATCAACGATCCGGAGAGTACGGCGTCGATGGCATTCCGCGGCCATGGGCGTAGGGATGTTCGGCATCGGTGCGCTTCAGCTGCCGAGATGGGCGCGGCTCCGGCGCCAGCAGATGGAGGAGATAGCCGGACGGCTCACGGCCCCGAAGCCATGAGGACGTGATTCAGGTCGCGTTGATCGGCTACGGCCTTGGCGGCCGATCGTTCCACGCGCCCGTCATCGCGGCGACGCCGGGAATGCGCCTCGCGGCGATCGTCACCGGAAATCCGGAGCGTCAACGTCTTGCAAAGGCCGAGCATCCGGAAGCGCGAGTGGTGGACACGCTCGACGGGCTCTTTCGGGATCGCGCCGGGATCGATCTCGTCGTCATCTCCACGCCGAACCGAACGCACGTTCCACTGACGTTGCAAGCGATCGGGCTTGGGCTTGCGGTGGTCATCGACAAGCCGCTGGCTCCAAGCTCAGCCGAAGCGCGTCGACTCGTGGAAGAAGCAAAGCGCCGAAGCGTATTCCTCACGGTGTACCACAACCGCCGGTGGGACGGGGATTTTCTGACTGTCCGGCGTCTGATGAGCGAGCAAGCGCTTGGCAACGTTCACCGATTCGAGTCTCGCCTGGAACGGTGGCGACCCACTCCCAAGGTCGGATGGCGCGAGCTGAGTGCACCGGAGGAGGCGGGGGGACTCCTGTTCGATCTGGGAACGCACCTGATCGATCAGGCGCTCTGCCTCTTCGGGCCAGTGAAGAATGTCTACGCGGAGATCGATAAGCGGCGACCCGGCGTTACAGTGGACGACGACGTGTTCGTCGCTCTGACTCACGCGTCGGGCGTCCGCTCGCATCTGTGGACCAGTGTGGTGGCCGCGCAAGACGGGCCGCGCATCCGTGTGCTGGGCGACCGCGCAGCTTACACCAAGTTCGCTCCGGACGTTCAGGAGGCCGCGCTGCGCCGCGGCGAGCGACCCGACGCGCCGAGTTGGGGTGTCGATCCGGTTGAGCAGTATGGACTGCTCGGCGTGGGTACCGACGTTCGTCCGGTGCACACCGAGCGCGGGGATTACCGAGCGTTTTACGTGGGAGTGGTGCGTTCGCTGCGCGAGGGCGCGCCCCCTCCGGTGGACGTGAGCGACGCGATCGCGGTGCTCGAGATCATCGAAACCGCGCAGCGCTCTAAGCCTATCCCGATTCATCAAGAAGGGGTGAACGGTTAGCGTTTAGCACTAAGTGCTCCGCTCGCAAGGTGGGTTCGGTGACTCTCCCGTGGTCGCCGCTACGTACGATGTCATATGGAGTCCGCGCTCCCAGCACCCATCCTCGGACACGTCAGGAACGGAGACGCGCGGGTGGATCACGCCGAGTTGGCGACGCAGCTGGCAGCGCTCCATCTACAGTGCTTCGGTTGGGCGATGTCCTGTTGCGGCTACCGGCGTGAGGACGCGGAGGACGTGGTGCAGGACGTGTACTTGGGTGTGCTCGACAACGGCTTGCGGTTCAACGGCCAGTCCAGCTTGAGGACGTGGCTGTTCGGCGTGATCCGGCACAAGGCACGCGCGCGCCTTCGCCGCGACCGCCTGCGCGCGCTGCTCGGCGTCACGCACGCGGCGCGCATCGACACGCCCGCTCCCGCGCCCGCGCCCGACGACCACGCGATGACTACCGAGCGGCGCGAGACCATGCGCCGCGCGCTCGCCCAACTCGCGACGCGCCAGCGTGAGGTGCTGCTGCTGGTCTTCTATCACGACCTCACGATCGAGGAAGCGGCCAGAATCATGGACGTTTCCCTCGGCTCGGCGCGCGTGCACTACCAGCGCGGGAAGAAACGGCTTGCGAGCCTGCTGTCGGAGGAGCGCCCGTGACGTCAATCGATCGCAACGACGACACGGTGCGCGCCGCGATGCGCGAGCTGCGCGCGGCGGACGAGTTGGACACGCCGCCGTTCGAGGCGGTGCTCTCGCGGCGGAAAGGAGCTGGGTCGCGCGAGCGCATCCTCGTTGTTCGCCGGCTGGCGATCGCGGCGGGTTTGGTGCTTGCGGCGATCGGCGTCTACGGCGTGAAGACGTCGCGTCGCGCACGGCTCACTGTTCCCGAGGAAGTCATCGCGCTCTCGACGTGGCGTCCCGCGACGGACGCGTTGCTCGAGATCCCAGGTCGCAGCCTGCTGCGGCAGGCGCCACAACTCCACAAGTCACTGCTCGACATCAAGGGAGATATCCGATGAGACGTACAATCGCCGTTCTCGCGTTGCTTGTTGCCGCTCTCACTGCGCGGCTCGACGCGCAAGGGCAACCAGGACCGCAAGGTCCGCAGGGACCGCAGCAGGATCCCTTTGGCCGCTTGCTGTTTCCCCCCGAGCTCGTGATGCAGCATCAAGGAGAGATCAACCTTCAGGATTCGCAGCGCACAGCGCTCCAACAGGCCATTCAGCAGGCGCAGACGAAGTTCGTGGACGTGCAGTGGAAGCTGAGTGCCGAAGGTGAGAAGCTGGCACGCCTGCTTCAGGGCGCGACGGTGGACGAACCGCAGTTGCTGGAACAGGTCGACCGCATCCTGACGCTCGAGCGCGAGATGAAGCGCGCCCAGATGGGGTTGATGGCCAGGATCAAGAACACGTTGACGCCGGTGCAGCAGGCAAAACTTCGCGAGCTGCGCGAAAGCGGGGGAAGGCGCGACTAAGAGCAGCCTTGACGGCGCGTCAGGGACCGCCGCGGCTCCCGGGGACGAGCAGGAAGTACGGATTCACTGGCGTGCCGCTCCACCAGGAGACGCTCGGACGTCCGCGCAGGATGGCGAAATGGAGATGCGGTGTCCCGATCGGCGCGTTGCCCGTCGTGCCCACATAACCGATAACCTGCCCACGCTCGAGAGGCATCCCCTCTCTCAGCGCGGTCGCGTAACGATCCAGATGACCGTACAGAAGGATGAAACGCGCGGATGCGTCCGTCGTGTACACCATCAACCCGCCGGGTTTGCTATTGAACAGCTTGAGGACGCGGCCGTCGGTTGCCGCGATCACCGCGGCGCCACGTCCGGCCGGAATGTCCAACGCCTCGTGCAGGCGACCGCCACGCGTCTCCGCGTACGTGTCGCGCAGCTGTGCGGCTGTTACGCCCTGTACCGGCACGGCGAGCTTTGCGCTCAAGTCGGCAAGCTCGCGTGGCGTCGCCGAGATGGAGCCGGTGTCCGCGCGCGCGGCGGCGGGTGCCGCCGCCGGGAGCCTGGGCAGCTCCGACGGAAGCGGCATGTCGGGGCTCGTGTCCACCGGCGGGAGTGCGGAATCGGCGAGCGCCTCCGAGACGCTGTCCACACCGATGTCCCGTGTCACCCCACGACAGCCCGAAACCGTAACAGCTCGGACAACGATCGAATCGGGCCAGGCCGCGAGCGCGGCCCCTCTGACGAGCGACTCGCTGTCGGCGACCGGCGTCGCCGATCCGCCAAACCAGCCCGACAATTCGTAGGCGACGCCGCAGCGCCTCCGGTCGAGCAGGACGGCGAATGGTGCGCCCACGGCTTGCGACACGCGAATACCGGGACGATTCCTGAACTTTGCCACGCTGGTGCCGGGACCAAGCGAGTCGTTCGTCCGAAAGAAGGGCGAAGTGACGTGAAGCTCGGTCACCTTGGTCCCGTCGTGGCGGATGATCACCGGCGCGCCGACGACGATGAGACGCAACGCGGGCGCTCCACCAGCCGATCCGGCCGCCGCGACCAGTGTATCGCTGACTGCAGGGCAGCGAACGCGGAGCGCCGGCACCGCTTCGTCGATGTGCAACGGTCCGATCGTGCTGTCGTTGATGCCGGCTTCGTTGACGTCACAAGTCGACGACTCGAGCTTGCCGCGTCGCTCGCAAGCCGCGACGACCGAGCTCAGAACGATCCCTTGCAAGGCGAACGCGAGGTACCGGTGCGCCATGGTTATGAGCCGAAACTTCGTGCGCAAAACGGACCTCGCTCGTTCAGAAGGTGCGATCGACGACCTTCGCGGTAGTATCGCTCAGGACAAGCCAGCCGCTAGTGTTTTCCGGGCCGACGGCGTGAATCCACCAGAGCGTCTTTGGTTGGCTCTCGATTCGAAACTTCTGCTTGTCGAGAGCCGGGCAAGGACCAGCGTCAATGACCCGGAAGTTCACACGAACGATGCACGTGCCCTCGGCTCTGTTCTGCAGGAATTCAAAAGCCGTAGGTGGCTTCACGTCGAATGCCCCAGGTCGGGCAACGCCCGAGTAATACTGTTCGCGCGGCAGGTAGGCGATTGGGCCGAAATCGCGGCCCAGGATGCGCGCGGGCTCGATGACGCGAATCTGGCCGGGCTCGATGGTCTGGTAGCGCGTGCTGTCGTACGTAATGCGCTGACCGGGCGTCACCGGCAAAACGCCTCGAACTGGCGACGCGAGGTTGGGCTGCTCGCGCAATGGCAGGCGATCGGCCACCGCTTGAATGACAGGGATGCCTTCTCCGGGCCAAAGTCCGCTCTCGAAGACGGGGCGCGATGAGTCCGCACTGGTCGCGGTCTCCCGGCCAGCGCGAGCTTGTGACGCGTCGGGCTGACCGCCGCACGCTGAGGCGGCGAGAACCAGTACAATTGACTGAATGCGCATCGATTGGGGTGGGCAACACGTCGCGACCGCAAAGCTAAGGCTTTTTGACCAGCTCGCAGGGCATCGGACGGCCGCGCGCTGCGTAGCACATGCCGTACGGGCTCGGCTGCGGATTCGCCAGGTACGACCAGCCAAGCACCAGGACGACGGCGAGAAGAAGCGCCCAGGTGAGGACCGTGGGCATCCATCGCACCGCGCGCGAAAGGGACACCATTGGACCTCTATCTATACGTAGGATCCAACTCCGCAAGCTGTGCCCGGATGGACGACCACGCATTCTGGATCTGCGACGACGTTTGTGTCCGCTGCATTGCGGCATCGACCCGCCTGGCCGCGCTGACCAGCGCCTTGCTTGCCAACGCCGAGCCTTCGACGTTGCCGGAAACACGGACGAGCTGCTCATACAGCGACGCATTGTCGGCGAACGCGGAGAGCGCGAACAACAGATCGACATCGGCCTCCGCGTACGCGCGGCGTGCATCGAGGCGCCCTGTCGTGGAGATTCCCAGGTCTTGACGCTGCCGGCCGACCACAGACTGGGCGTACCGCCGCAGAAGCGTAGCTTCCTCAGGCGAGAGAATCGCGACATCCGCCGTCGCCGAGACACCAAGCGCCTGCGCCGTCCGGCCGTCGAGGTTCCCGGTCGCGATGATGCCCTTGTCGATCTGGAACTCGAACAGCGCGCGCTGCGTGGCGTCGTCGAGCTGCCCGTTGATCGCGCCGCGATAGTAATTCTGTTGCGCCAACGCCTGCTGCGCCGCGCGTATTCTATCGGCGGCGGTGTAGATCGTGAAGGCATCGGGAGCCCTGGCGGTCCCGCGACGACTCAAGACCAGTCCCTGCTCGAGTTGAACCGCGAGGGGAGTGCCGGCCGGCACCCGGACATCGCGTCCCTCCGACAGCAGACCGCCCAGCGCGGCGAGGATGCTCGACGCGGGACTCTTATCGGAGCCCGCTCCGGCGATCGCCGCGCCCACGCCGCCACGTCCGCCGACCAGCACGACGCGCGCGTTGGGATCCGATTCGATCTGACGCCGCTCTGCCGCGTCCGTGCTCGTCAACTTGCCGTTCAAGCCGTAGATCTTGCCGTCGGGCAACGTCAGCCGGTCGAAGTTCACCTCCATGACGCCTGACTTCTGTCGGTCGGCCGCCTGCGCGAAAGTCACCACGCCCCGGATCCGGCCCCCGGCGGGAATGACCGTGTAATTGTCGACGCGAATCGTATCGACCACGACCGTCTCGAACGTTTGGCCGACCTTCGCGTTCGCGGATTCGAGCGGAGTCGACGTTCGCACGATGATGACGCTGCCCTCCGGCAGCACGAGGCGCGTCTGCGCCGGGAGTCCCGATACGGCGAGGAGCGAGAGGAGCAGGGCCCACATCCCGCCTGCGAGAGACTTCGTTCGGGTGGATGTCATGGCTGAAGCCGCTTCTGAGTGTGGCGATTTGAGTGCGCTCGCTATTGCTCAGCACGGATTGTTCCGCTCGCGCCGACTAGTGCGCCAGAGCCACGAGGGATCGACGCGAATCGAGGAGCGTCTTTGTGCCAATCAGGTCGACGCCGGCCGCGATCAGGCTCCGGTAAACCCGCTCGTCATTGGGAACGTTGAAGACGCGGAGCAAACGATTCCGCGAATAGATCCGAGTAACGTGAAAGAAGCGCGCTCAATGAATCGAACGTTTCCTCGGAGCGTTCCTTCAACTCAATTGCCACCAGAAAGGGGCGATGGTCGGCTGTCAGGTGCCCGCATCGTCCGACCAACGCGCGCAGCGGGGCGAGGTAGACGGACTCAAAGGGTTTTCTCCGCCGCGCACTCTTTGCGTCGTGGTCAACGCGCAGCACGCTGTCGAGAAGGAAGACGTCGACCTCGACACCGCGATATCCCAGCCCGAGCGCGTCGGCTAGCGGACGCTCGTTCTCATAGTCGTTGTGCGCGTAGGCAGGCAGAAACGCACGGGGACACGCCTCTTGCGCGCAGATGACGGAAACCGGAACGAAGGAAACGAGCAGAGCGCGTGGAATGACACTCACTTTCTTCGTCGCGCCGTGATAACGATCAGCCCGACGCCGGCGATGACCGCGGCGGCGCCCAGAATCGGCGGGAACTGAACGCGCTCGCGCTGCCGAACGGAGGCCTTCAGCGGTCCAAACTCGACGGTATCACGACGCCGGGTGTAGGAGAATCCTCCAAAGACGAGCGCGAGAAGGCCTGCGCCTATGAGAACGAATCCGATGATGCGAATGATTCCCCCAGGTGTTTGCCGCGAGTGGTCCGCTCAATATGCGCCTGTGTACATCGTCGCAGCCAGAACGGCGGGGAGTATCTTTTGCTCCGAATGGTAGAGGCCCACGCTAACGATTCCTACGAGCGGCGGGGCGTTTTACGGTCCAACCACAGGAGACACCATGCTGCTGATTCGCGAAGTCATGTACTGCAAGCCCGGCAAAGTGCGTCCCATGGTGGAGAAGTTTCTCGCGATGGCGAAGATCAATGAGAAGTTGGGGATGGGCAAGATGCGGGTCATGACGGACTTCTGCGCGGAGCGGTACTGGACGATCGTGTCGGAGTTCGAAGTGCCGAGCATGAAGGCCTTCGAGGACATGATGCAGGGTCAGGGGCAGACCCCCGAGGCCACGAAGGAATTCGAGAGCATCATGAAAGGCTATCACGACCTCGTGGAGTTTGGGCGGCGGGAGATCTACAAGATCGAGGGCTGAGTAGTTGCCGGATCGGTTACCCCGCGTAGGTTCGTGGTGTAACCACGGCGCGACATCGGCGGCGCTCGGTTGAAATCCTCAGGAGGATCACAGTGCGTACTCGCGCTTTGACGCTGGCAGGTGTGGCGATTCTGGGAGGGCTGGCGCTGACTCCTCCCCAGCCTCCTGCGCGACTGAATCCGGTCATCGAGCTCCTCGAGCAGAAGCGGCCGATCTTTGGTCTCTATGCGCCGGCGAATCCGCGCGCCCGCCCCGGTGCGCCGGCTCCGGAGCCGTCGGCTGTCAAAACGCCCGCGCAACTGGCGCAGGATGCTCTTGCCTACGCCGGAGCCGATTACATCTTCGACGGATCCATGGAACGGAACTTCGATCGCGGATATCCGGTCTTCGTCGAGTTCGCCCAGGGGATGTTCAACGGCGGCCTGCTGCGGAAAGCGCCGGCGCCACGCCTCCGCCAGCCACTATTCGTGAAGACGCCGGAGATTGCCGCCGATCCCGCGAAGGCACGCGAGCGCATCAGCCAGCAACTCAATCTTGGCGTGAGCGGGATCGTGTTCGTCGACGTCCGCAGCGCCGACGAGGTGAAGCAGGGACTCGAGATGATGCGGTTCGCATCGAAGGGAGGAACGCGTCCGGATGTCGTCGGAAGCGCGCCCGCCCTCTGGGGGATGCATGAGCCGGAGTACAGGGAGAAGGCGGACCTCTGGCCGCTCAATCCCAACGGCGAGCTCGTGAACTTCACGATCGTCGAAAGCCTGGAGGGTCTCGCGAAGGTGCGCGAGATCGCTGCGGTGAAGGGCATCGGCGTCTTGTTCCCGGGGGCGGGCACCCTACGCGGCGTGTACTCGACCACAGACTCGACGGGCCGGCGCGTGCTGAACCAGGTCGCGTGGGAAGCGGCGATTCAACAGGTGCTCGCCGCGTGCCAAGAGTTCAACGTTCCGTGCGGCTATCCCGCGGGCGAAGCGGACATCGAAATGCGGATGAAGCAGGGGTTCGGCGTGTTCATCATCGGCTGGGGCGAGCCGGGGTTTCGCGCGGTCGAGATCGGGCGGCGGGTTGGAGGGCGCGTGGCCGACTGACCGGCGCCCCGACGCGCCTACAGGGTTCTCACCTCCGCGGCCGCTTCCAGGACCGCGCCGATCTCGCGCGAGAGGGCCCTCGCCTCCTGCGTTGCCGTGGACACATCCGCGAACGCCGACTGCAGCCCCGACGACCGAAGCTTGATCAAATCGAGTCGCAGGTTCCCGAGCGCCAGCCCCGCGCTGTCGAGCTGACGCGAGAGCGTAGAGCGGAGCTGCACGAGCTCCTCGAACGTGTCGCGCTGCCGCTGGAGCAGCGCCAGTCGCCGCTGACGCTCAGCCGAGTCCTTCTCCCGCTCGACCTCGGCGATTCGCCCCTCCAGCTCATCGATCTGTCGCAGGTCGACGCTCTCGTCCAGCCGGTGGAGCGTTCGTACGAGGTGCGCGACACGCTCGACGAGCGCATTGGCCGTCGGCTCCACGTCGGGAAGGAGTGCGCGCTCCTCCTTGGGCAGCTTGGCGACGATGTCGAGAATCGCCGCCCGGTCCTCCGCCGCGCGTCGGATCGCGCCGCCATCTGGACCTGCGAGGATCTCACGCGACGCCAGCTTCTCGAGCTGTGCCTCGCTTGGCACGGGAGGCGGTTTGGGTAGCACCCAGCGCGCTCGGGGCATCAGAAAGACGCGGCGGCGTTTGAGACCGCTCGCCTTCAACGACTTTCCGCGCCGCCACAGCTTCACCCACATGTACATCGGCACGAGGGGCGCGAAGAAAAGCGGAAACGCTTCCCCTTCGGTTTCTATTGCGCCAGCCAAACCGGCCATGCCGCCGACCATAGCCCCGAGGGTTAGCCACATGTAGCCCCGCGCGGCTTTGATGCGGTCGAACAGGTTCACCCGGCCATGCCAGAGTCGCAGGTCCTTGCGTTGTTCTTCCGTGAGCGATGCCAGGTGCTCCGCCTCGAGAACGATCTCGCCTCGTGCGGGCGGTTTCGCCGGCAGACGCGCGCGGTCGTCCGCCGGCAGCGTGGCGCGGCGCTGGGACACCGAACGTGCATCGGGGCGCGGGCTCTCTCGCGGCGAACGATCGCGGCGCGTGCCGTCCGGTGGCGACGTATACCGCACCGGGTCTCGTCGCTCGGCGCGCCACGACGCTCCCGGCACCTCGTTGGACATGAGGGCGTCGCGCAGCGCCGAGGCCGTTGGCCAGCGATCCTCGGGCGCCTTCATGAGCGAACGCTCGATTACCTCGCGCAGCGACCTCGGCGTGTCCGGACGCAGCTCCGCGATCGGCCGCGGATGCTCCGTGACGTGCTTCAGCAACAGCGCCATCGAGTTGCCGGCGGTGAAGGGCACGCGCCCGGTCAGCATCTGATACGCGACGACGCCGAGCGAGTAGATGTCGCTGCGGCCATCGATCTCGCGCTCGCCCATGGCCTGCTCGGGCGCCATGTATGTCGGTGTGCCGACCGCGACGCCGCTGAGGGTGAGTCGAGCGCCGGCCTCCATGGCCCGGGCGATGCCGAAGTCGCTGACCATCGCCCGCCCGTTGTCTCCATCGAGCAGAATGTTGTCGGGCTTGATATCGCGGTGGATCACGCCGCGCAGATGCGCGTAAGCCAGCGCATCGGCGACCTCACAGAGAAGCCGCCGCACTTCTTCGATGGGTTGAAGCGGCTCGCGCGTCAAAAGCGTGGCGAGATTACCGCCAGTGATGTTGGCCATCACGAAGTAGGCGATGCCCTCGCGCTCGCCGACGTCGTAGATCGGCACGATGTGCGTGTGCGTGAGCAGCGCCGACGTCTGCGCCTCGCGCGTGAATCGCGTCCGGATCGCGGAGTCGTACGCCATTTCAGGTGGCAGCACCTTGATCGCGACTCGCCGGTTGAGGCGAATATCGCGCGCGCGGTAGACGACGGACATGCCGCCGCGCCCGATCTCGCTTTCGATCTCGTACTGGCGTCCGATCGCGGCAATGACGCGATCGTGGAGCGACTCACTCGACGTCATCTCAGGGTTGGATCTCCTTATGAGTGAACGAATGCAGCTCGTTCGCCCGATGGTGGATTGCGCTCGCGATTGTAACGCCGGATCCCTCAGGCGGCTAGAAGCTACCCGCTCGGCGCGGGCGCCGGTGACGTCGTGGGCATGGTCGTTACGCACGGCGTTGGCTTCGCGGTAGGAGGCATCGCTGTCGGTAGCGTGATCGGGCTCTGGGCGGCGCGATGGGTCGAGCCAATGTTGTTTGCGCAGCGCGCGCGTGATCCCCAGGTGTTTGCCGCGGTCGGAATAAGTCGCGTGGAGGTGCAGTCGTTTCCATCAGAGGGCCATGCTGACGTCAGCCGTGAAAAAGGACTCGGCGCGCCGACCCTCCCCCTCACACGATCGAAGCCGCCTATTCGCGCGCCGAGCACGAACATCGGCATCAACAGAAGCGCTGGCTCCAGTTGCCGTAGCGTCTCTACGCGTTTTCGGCCGTCAATCCATCACGTGTACGTGAGCACCTCGGCAAGCGGGCAGCTGAATCCCGGCAGGACATCCTCTCCATTCAGAGTGCCATCCTTGCTGATGATGGAGACACTGCCGTCCGGACGGTGGACCCGCGCCTCGGTGCGCTCCGGGTCGATCACCCAGACGAGTCGCACGCCCGCGTTGAGCCAAACGCCGACTCGGCGCAGGAGCTCACCCGGACGATCGCCCACGGACACGACCTCGGCCACCAAATCCGGCGCGAGTGGGGCATAGCCACGGCGCGGAACCAGAGACAGGCGATGACTCGCGATAAAGGCGAGATCGGGCGCGCGCACCGTATCGGGATTCGATTCGATCTTGAATCCAGTGTCCTGTCCGCACAAAACGCCCGATTGATTGTCGCGAACAACCTGTCCGACGATTTGGTCAAGCTTCCACGAGACAATGCCGTGGTACGTGCTAGGAGGCTCGCGACCGACGAGGTGTCCGCGAATGAGCTCCGTCCACTTCCCCGGTATCTCGACAGTGAGGAGCTGGTCGGCAGTCATGAGCTCCGGAAAGGTCTCCGCCGGCATAGCCATAGTATTACCCACCTCGGCGACTGACGCGATCATGGAGTGACTCGCTCCACGTCAGTTCAGAAACTGCGTCACAAAATCGAGAACGTTCTTGCGATCGAGGCGAAAGACTCCCCCTGTGCCGCCGCATGTCCCATTGAGTCCAAACGAAGTCACTCCCGCGATCACGTTGGAGGTCCCAAGGTAGTTCGGACCGCCGGAGTCGCCGAAGCAGGTGCCACCGGTCGACGCGTTGTTCGAGAGGAGCAGGGAGAAGTCTCCCGTGAAGCCCGGCGTGTTGATCTGGACCAGATGCGGCTGGGCGAACATGCGGACCAGCTCGTCCTCGACGAACACGGGGTTGATGCGCTGGAGGCCGTAGCCCACTGCCGTGAACACGGTCGAGCTGCTCGGCTTGAGGGCATCGAGCTGGTCCTGCCGCGGAAGCTTGCCGTACTGGTTACTCGCGAGCTTGACCGCCCTGGACAACAGGACGACGCCGACGTCGTGCAGAAAGAACGCGCGCTCTGTGAAGAGCGGGTGCGAGTGCCATTCGACCGCTTCGATTGTGTTGGGGCCGGCGAACGGATAGTTGTTGTTTCCGTTCTCCACGTCGGACTCCGTGAACACGCGCAAGCCGCTGAACTCACCCGGCTCTCCGGCGCAGTGGCCGGCCGTCAATACGACTTTGGGGGCGATCAACGTGCCGGAGCAGCGGAAGGCCGGTTCTCCGGCGACATCCATGATGATGAGGACGACGGCGGGATGGGCGTTGCCGTCGAGCGTGCCGTTCGTGATGGAGGTCGGATCGGACGCGACTCGTTGGAGCGGAGCGGTGGAAACCTCGTCACAACCGGCCAGCACGGTGCAGGCGGCAAGAACGGCGATCGCGAAACGCGTCCTCATGGAATCTCCTTGCGAGCGAATGAAAAGGCGGTGGGCTCCTTCGCCCGATGGTGGAACTGCGCTCGCGATTGTAACGCCGGATGAGGCTACAGGCTAGAAGTACCGCGAACTAGACCGCGGTCTCCGTATCTGGGTTGAGGAGGAAGGCTGACAACGATCGCCTGGCGACACCGCTGGCCGTCATGTAGAGAAAGCGTCCTCGAAATCCCGCACGCTTCGCCGCCTCGTAAGATCGCCCGCAACGACTTCTACTCCCGTGGGCACCGCAATCGTCGCCCGCGCGGGATTACGGGCGAGCACACGCACTCGACCACCGTGACCGTGCAAGTGCTGAACGATCAGGAAGCCCGTGCCTCTCGTTCCTCCAATGACCAACGCCGGATAGTCAGCGTCGGTCACGGGCGCGTTTCCCATCTCCACACGAGCCCATCCTCCGGATCCGTGACCTCTCCGACCCATCGAAAACCACACTTGGTCAAGACTCGAGTCGACGCGTTGGGCTCCGGGAGCGTGTGCGCCATGACCACGCGAACCTGTCCGCTGCGAAACGCGTAAGCGGTCAGCGCTTCGGCGGCTTCGGTAGCGTATCCCTTGCCCTGATGGTCGGGATCAATCCCATACGCGATCTCGACGCAGCCGTCCGCTGACGGAGGACCTTTGAAGCCGCACGACCCGATGCGGATGTCGTTCGTCCGGTGCACCACGGCAAAGCCCAGCATCCACGGATCCGGCGACGCCGAGTCGAGCCGAGCCAGCCAATCAGGCGAGAGCTCCGTCCTTTCGGCGGTAGTCATCCGGTCGATCATCGCGCGGAGTTCATCGGGCGTCTGCCGAATGAGCTTCAGGTTCCTTGTTTCGAGGTACTTTGCGCTCATGATGAAAGCCGCTGGTGAGCAGAACCCTGCTGCGCTATTCTCTCATTCGGCCGATCTGGGCGGCCCACGGTCCGCGTAAAGGGTATAACTCACCCAAGTCTGTCGACAGTCAGCAGACCCTGACTTCCAGCCCGAGAGCCGCGGACGCCGGGCAATTCCATGGAAGGAGGGGTGTCTATGCCAAGCTCCCAATTGCCGGAACGCCCCTCGCTCGAGATGCTTACGTCGTTCTTTTCGGCATGCAAGACCGGAGACATCGCAACGCTGCGCGAACTGCTGGCAAAAGCACCGAGCCTCGCGCGCGAGCGCACTCCGGATGGAGGCACCACCGGCCTGCATCTCGCGGTCGAGCACCTCGACGCCGTGCGGCTGCTACTCGAGCATGGCGCTGATCCCAACGCGCGCGACGTCGGCGACAACGCGTACCCGACGCACTTCGCGGGCGGCGCCGGCGGAGTGGATGTCGTCCGCGCGCTGCTCGATGCCGGCGGAGACGTGCACGGTGTGGGCGACGCGCACGAGCTCGAGGTCATCGGGTGGGCGACGTGTTTCGGGCCGACGATCGACCAGGAGGTGCTCGCCTTGTTGCTCGAGCGCGGCGCGCGCCATCACGTCTTTTCCGCGATCGCGTGCCAGGATGCGGACGCCATTCAGAAGCTGGTCGAGGAGAATCCCGACGCGCTGTCACGCCGCATGTCCCGAACCGAGAACCGGCAGACGGCGCTCCACTACGTGATCGCGCCACCAGACGGACTCCTCGGAGGCGCGTTCAGGACGGGTTCACATTACGCCATCCTGGAACTCTTGATCGAGCTCGGTGCCGACCTCGACGCGGAGGACGACAAGGGGCGGACGCCGCTCGCCGTCGCCATGCTCAAGGGCGATGAACAAGCGATGCGTCGTCTGAAGGCGGCGGGTGCGAAGGAGCCGAAGCAGCCCGTCAAGCAGGACTTCGAGGCGCGAGTACGCGCGCTGGCCGCGAGCGTAACGAGGGTCGATCCCATGATGCAAGTTCCGAACGTTCGCGAGGCGGTGGAGTGGTACCGCGCCATCGGATTCAACCTGGAGGGAGCGCACGAGATCGATGCCGATGAGGCGTGGGCGGGAATGTCCTTCGGTGGCGCCTACATCATGTTCGTGCCGGGGGGAACGCAGAGCGCGGAGCACGAGGTGAGCTTCTGGTTCATGACGGACCGCATCGACGATCTCTACCAAGCGCTCAAGCAGCGTCAGATCGAGCGAGCCAGTGCCGTCCTGGCAGGACGCGACCCGAAGATTCCGGAGGCCCGGTTCACGTCGGACATCCACGACACG
>JBBDXZ010000074.1:26122-30708 GCA_040902075.1 Gemmatimonadaceae bacterium | reverse complement strand
CCGGAGCCACAGTCCGGTGCTCTAACCAATTGAGCTACAGCCACCATGGCTCTGCGGCGCCGCGCAGAGCTTTAGAACTTAGCGGATCAGCGAGACTCCGACAATTGTTCGACCGAGATCTGCGATAAATCCGCGGCGTAGCCGCGGCGGTTCTCCGTGCGAAGCACGGCACTTCTCCGTGCGCGTTGCGCGCGGCAGTTACTTCGCCCGCTCCTGATACTCTCCCGTATTGGGATTCACGCGCACCTTGTCGCCGGTCCCGATAAACTCGGGCACGTTCACCGTCGCGCCGTTCTCGAGCTTCGCGGGCTTCTGTGACGCCGTCTTCGTCGCCGTTTTCATCACCGGAGACGTCTCCACCACCTCGAGCGTCAACGAGTTCGGCAGACGAATCCCGACCGCTCGCCCGTCGTAAAACTCCGCCTGAATCTTCATGTTCGGCTGCATCCACTGCGCGTTGTCGCCGAGCGCCTCTTCTTCCATCTCGAGCTGGTCGTAGTTCTCGGTGTTCATGAAGTGGTAGGTGCCGCCGGCGTCGTACAGATACTCCAGCTCGTGCGTCTCCATGGACGCGGGATCCACGGAGTCCGCCGCTCGAAAGCGATGCTCGAAGTTGGAGCCCGTGCGCAGGTTCTTCAGTTTCGCCTGCACCATCGCGCGCAGGTTGCCTGGGGTATGATGCCGGAACTCGGTGATGCGGCACGGATCGCCCTCGAAAACGATGACCATTCCGCGCCTGATTTGTGTAGCTGGTATTGCCATGGGATAATCGTAAAGTGACACGTAAGTCAGGACAGCCATTGAATTTAGCTCACTGGAGGAGCGGCCTCAAGGCCTTCCATACGTTTTCCGCGACGATCCGCTCGCCTTCATCGTTCGGATGCATCCCGTCCCCTTGGTTGAGATGTCGCAGGCCGGCCACGTTCTCCAGCAAAAATGGAAGCAGTATCACACCGTTCCGCTTGGCGAGCTCGGGAAACACCTCGCGGAAGCGGCGCGTATAGTCTGTACCCAGATTCGGCGGCGCCTCCATTTGAATAAGCATGATTTGCGCGCGCGGTCGCGCGGTTCGAACACCTTCGATGATCTGCTGAATGTTGGACGCCATGGTTTCGACGGGGATGCCGCGCAACCCGTCGTTGGCGCCGGTCTCGATGACGAAGACCTCGAACGGCTCGCGCAGCAACCACCGGAGCCGGCGCAGCAGTCCGGAGGACGTCTCGCCGCTCACGCCAGCGTTCACGACGTCGAACTTGAGGCCGGCCGAATCGAGCTTCCGCTGAATGATTTGCGGATAGGCGCTGTCCGGATCGAGGCCGTAGCCGGCGGTGAGGCTGGTTCCTGCGAAAACAATGATCGACCCGGGAGCGTATTTCGGGCCAGGTGCGGGGTTCTTGGTACTGGGTGCGAGGGCAGTCGATCCGGCTTCGGGGACGCTACCTTGAGCAATAGCGCTGTCGCGGTTCGTCGGTTTTCCTCCCCCGCAGCCCAGCACGATTAGGAGCAGCGCGTATTTCTTCAATACCGTTCGCATTTCCTCAACCTAGCACCTAACACCGAGCACCTCGCACCTAGCCCTCGCATGCTCTCCGCCACCGGCCTCACTAAAGAATATCAAAGCGGCGACCATCGCCTTACCGTGCTTCGCGACGTCACCTTCTCCATCGGGCAGGGTGAGTTCGTCGCGATCGTCGGACCGTCCGGGAGCGGGAAAACGACGCTCCTTGGTCTTCTCGCTGGATTGGACACGCCCTCGCGCGGAACCGTGCAGCTCGACGGCACGGATATCACGACACTCGATGAGGACGCCCGCGCCAGGTTGCGCGGAGCCAAGGTCGGATTCGTCTTCCAGAGCTTTCAGCTGATCACGACGCTCACCGCCATCGAGAACGTCCAGGTTCCTCTGGAGCTGCGGGGCGAAAACCACGCCGTCCAACGCGCGCGCGACGTCCTCGAACGCGTTGGACTCGGCGACCGGCTGGACCACTTCCCTACGCAGCTCTCCGGCGGCGAGCAGCAGCGTGTTGCTTTGGCGCGCGCGTTCGCCAACCGTCCGCGCATCCTGTTCGCCGATGAGCCGACCGGCAATCTCGACAGCGATACGGGCATGCGCATCGTGGAGCTGCTCGAGTCGCTGAATCGCGAATCGGGATCGACCGTGGTACTGGTTACCCACGACCTCACGCTGGCAAGACGCGCACGACGCATCATTCGCTTGAGCGATGGCCTCGTGGTTTCGGATCAGCCAACGAATGGAAGTGCAGATCCCTCGCTCCGCGCGGGATGACATGATGAAAGCACGGTTCGGACGTTTGCTGGCGATTGCGTGGCGCGAGAGTAGGACGGCGCGGCGCCGACTGCTGCTGTACATGTCATCCATCTCGCTCGGCGTGGCCGCGCTGGTCGCCATCGATTCGTTCACGGAGAATGTCTCGAGGTCCGTGAGCGAGCAGTCGCGCGCATTGCTCGGCGGAGACGCCGTCTTGCGGGCGCGCGCGCCCTACTCGCCCAAAGTCGAGCGCCTCATCGACTCGCTCGAACGCACGGGCACGGGTGTCGCGCCAGTCACCACGTTCGCGTCTATGGGCCTGATCCAGCGCGGCGGCGGAACGCGGCTCGTCCAGGTGCGAGCGGTCGGGTCGAAATACCCATTCTATGGCGCGATCACGACGAGTCCGCCGGGGCTTTGGCCGAGAATGCACACCGGCCGGTATGCCATCGTCGACCCGGCCGTCCTGCTGTCCCTGGACGCCCGGCTGGGGGACACCCTGATGCTCGGGACCGCGCGCTTCGAGATTCTCGCCACGATTGGGAGTGTGCCGGGAGACCTTGGCGTGAGCGCGGCTATCGGTCCCCGTGTCTACATCCCGGAGACGCACCTCGGAGAGACCGGTCTGCTGATTTTCGGCAGCCGCGCCGAGTACGAGACGCTGCTGAAGATGCCAGCGGGACTTTCGCCGACTCGCTTCGACGCGCGATTCAGTCCGCGGCTCTCGAGCGACACTCCGCGCGTCACGATCCGAACGGTCGCCGAGAACGAGCTCGGTCTGACGCGGAACATCGACCAACTGGGAAACTTCCTCGGCATCGTCGGGCTGGTGGCGCTGCTGCTCGGGGGGATTGGCGTCGCGAGCGGCGTCCACGCATTTGTCATGCGGAAGATCGACACCGTGGCCATTCTACGGTGTTTGGGAGCGACGAGCGGCCAAGTGCTCTTCATCTACGTGCTCCAGGCGACCGCCATGGGCTTCATCGGCGCGCTGGCCGGCGCCGCGGTAGGGGTCGCAGTCCAGTTCGCGCTTCCGTGGGTCCTGAAGGACTTTCTGCCGGTGGACGTGAGCGTGCGGCTCGCCCCCACGGCCATCGGAGTAGGTCTCGGCATCGGGGTGTGGGTGGCGCTGATCTTCGCCCTGCGACCGCTGCTGTCGCTCCGCGGCGTCTCGCCGTTGCAAACGCTCCGGCGTGAATCCGACGCCGAAGTCATGCGCCGGGCCCGACGCGACTCGGCGGGGCTCGTGGTGAGCTTCGCGATCGTCGCAAGCGTGTTGGCTATCGCCCTGACCCGGGCCGGACGGATCGAACGCGCGCTCGGTTACGCCGCGGCGATCGCCGGGGCCATCGGAACTCTCTGGGTGACCGCGGTGCTTCTGTCGTGGGCCGCCCGCCGCTTATCGAGGCCCCGTTGGTCTTTCGTGGTCCGCCAAGGAATCGCCAATCTCTACCGGCCGGGGAATCAGACCAGGTCGGTGATCCTCGCGCTGGGCTTCGGCGTGTTCCTGATGTCGACGCTTTACCAGGTGCAGCACAACCTGCTGCGCCAGCTCGACGTCCGACTGGAACAGGCGCGCGCGAACCTCGTGTTCTTCGACGTCCAGGAGGATCAGGAGCCCGGAATCGACTCGCTGATCCGTGCCGGCGGACATACGGTCGTTCAGCGCGCGCCCATCGTTCCGATGCGCATCGCCGCGATCAACGGGAAATCGGTGGCCGAGATCATGGCCGCGAGCGACAGCGCCTCCCGCGCCGCGCGCGAAGCCCGCGCGGCGGGTCAATCTGTTCCGCCGACGCGCCGTCCGTCATCGTGGGCGCTCCGCCGGGAGTTTCGCTCCAGCTACCGTTCGGAAGCGACGCCGTCGGAGAGTGTTGTCGAGGGAAAGTGGTTTTCTCCGGCGGACACCACGCCTCAGATCTCCGTGGAGCGCGATGTCGCTTCGGAGCTTCGCGTCGGTATCGGCGATACCATCACGTGGAACGTGCAGGGGGTCAGGATTCCGGCGGTCATCACGAGCCTGCGCGAGGTGACGTGGGCGCGGTTCGAGCCGAATTTCTTCGTGGTGTTCAATCCGAGCTCGTTGGAGAACGCCCCCAAGCAGTTCGCGCTGCTGGCGAACGTTCCGACGGGAGCGCCGGTCGCGACATTGCAGCGGGCGGTGGTGCAGAGGTACCCCAACGTCTCGAGCCTGGATCTCACGCTGATCCAGGAGACAGTCAACAACGTGCTGGGCAAGATCACCTCGGCAATCCGGTTCATGGCTGTCGTCTGCCTGGGATTCGGCATTCCAGTGCTCTTCAGCGCCGTCGCGGCC
>JBBDXZ010000074.1:0-26112 GCA_040902075.1 Gemmatimonadaceae bacterium | reverse complement strand
ACTCGCCGCGAGCGACTCCGGGAAGGCGTGTTGCTCAAGACGTTGGGCGCCACCCGGCGTCAGGTGGGGCGCATCATGCTCGTCGAGTACGCGCTCCTGGGCGCGCTTGGAAGCGTGGCGGGAGTGCTCCTGTCAGTGGGAGGCGCCTGGCTGCTCATGAAGTACGTCTTCGAGTCCGCGTTCGCCCCGGCGGTCGCCCCGGTGTTGCTGGTCGCCCTGGCCATGACGGCGCTCGCGATCGCGATCGGACTGCTCACGGGCCGCGAGGTGTTCCGTTCGACGCCCATGGCGGCGCTGCGCGAGGCCTGACGCTCTCTTAGCGCGGGCACCGACTGCGGGATTACGGGAGGAAGAAACCGCCGCCTGGTTGGGCCGCGATCTGTGCGGAGCACGCGAGAAAGAGGCCGGTCGTAAAGGCGAGGATGGCGCGCTGGAGAAAAAGCCTTTTGTTGAACTTCATGGATGGAGGAGGGCGGTGGGTGGCGGGAGTGAGGGCTCGGGATGACAGCTAGTTCTTCCTCAAAAGCCTTTCAATCGACGCGAAGAGCTGGCTTTCGTCGACGATCGGCTTGGTGATGTAATCGTCGAAGCCGGCCGCGAGGAACTTTTCGCGGTCCCCGGCCATGGCGTGGGCGGTCAGGGCAATGACGGGGAGGTTGCGGAGGTTCTCGTCCTTTCTGATCCTCTGAAGAATCTCATTTCCGTCCATGCCGGGGAGCGAGATATCGAGGAGCACGAGGTCGGGGCGGGTACGCGAGAATCCGTGCAGCGCATCGGTTCCATTGTCGTACTCCACGAGCGCGAACCGATCGCCGAGAATCGCCTTGAGCAGCAGCCGGTTGTCGGCGTTGTCCTCTACGACCGCCAGTGTCGGCATACGGTCAAGCTGCGCCGCGGATGCTCTCGAGCTGGCGGCACGCGAGTGGCAGGTCGCTCTCGATGCGCTGCACGTGCGGCACGCAGGCATTCAGCTCGCCCCGGCTCGCCAACTCCTCCCCGGCAATGCATGCCTGATGCACCGTGATCGCGCCGAGCTGTCCGGCGCTCGACTTGAGCGCGTGCAACGCGGCGCGCAGAGCAGCCGCATCACCGCAGTCGAGTGCTTCCCGCGCGTCGGCCGCCTTGGTCGGAGCGTTTTTCACGAACAGCTCGATCATCCCGCGCAGGAGCTTTTCGCCGCCAAAACCGCGCAAGCGTTCGAGCGCCGCTTCGTCGAGCAACTCTACGGCGTTCATAGGTTGCAAATGTAGAAGGCAGAACGCGGAATGCAGATAGGGAGGTTGCCCTTGCATTCTTAGGCTCCGTCCTCGACGACTGCGGTTACTTAATGCTCGGTGCGGCGAATGGACGACTGGACGGTCGCGGCGAACCGCGCCCAATCCACGTCCTTCGCCTTGCCGTCCGTCCCCGCGGCGGCGATTGCGGGCAACAGTGCCGGTTCCGACTGCGGCACCTCGCGAGGCGAGATCATCGCGATCGCGGTGGTCGGCCTCAGCTTGCGCTGCGGCTCGGCTGTCGGTGCGACAAGCGTCGGCATCAGGAGGTCCGTGACCATGAGGGCGAACTCGTCGCTGCCGCTCATGAGCTGCATCGCCTGCCCGGCGTCGACCGCTTCGGTGACGTGGAAGCCGCCACTCTCGAGCAGCGCGCGCGCCATGCGGCGCCATGCCGGATCAGCGTTCACGACGAGGATTCCCGGCGGACCATTCTCTTGCGCTTGGTCCTCGATGTGGTCGCCGATGACGCGCTCGACTTCCTGCAACGTGGTCTCACCGCGACGCACGCGGGCGATGGCGACGTCGCGCATCGGGGCCATGCCCTGCCCAACGGCTGCCCGCTGCAGGGCATGCGACGTCGCGCCGCCCGCGATCATGTCGGCAAGCGCCGGCGTGATGACCGAGACTTCGACGAGCGGGAGACGGCCGCGATAGCCGGTGTTGCCGCAGCGCTTGCAGCCCATGGCGCGCGAGAGCGGCAGCACGCCGTAGCGAGCGCCTAGCGTCTCTTCCTCTTCCGTGAGCGAGCCGATGAGCGGCTGCGCGCAGTCCGGGCACACCCGGCGAATGAGCCGCTGTGCCAAGCAGCCACGCAGCGTCGTCGCGATCGTCTGGCGATCGAGCCCGAGGTCCAGCAGGCGGGCGATCGCGGCCATCGCGTCATTCGTGTGCATCGTCGCGAGGACAAGGTGGCCCGTCATGGCGGCCTGCGCGGCGATCTGTGCCGTCTCGGAATCGCGGATCTCACCGACGAAGATCACGTCGGGGTCCTGGCGAAGGAGGGCGCGGAGTGAATTCGCGAAAGTGATGCCGCGCTTCGGATCGACCTGAATCTGGGTGATGCCTGCCAGCTCGTATTCGACCGGATCTTCGACCGTCGAGATGTTGACTTCACCCGTCGCGATCTCGCGAATGGCGGAGTACATCGTCGTCGTCTTCCCCGAGCCCGTGGGGCCCGTCACGATGACGATGCCGTCGCGGCAATTGAGCAGCTGACGAAGACGCGCCAGCTCGCGCGGCGTGATGCCGACCTCGTCGAGCTTGCGCGTGTTCTCCGGCCGGAGGATACGAATGACCGCCTTTTCGGCGTCGCGCGTACACACCGTCGAGATACGAAGGTCGACGGGGCGTCCGTCGATCGATACGCGAGAACGGCCGTCCTGGGGACGGATGCGATCGGCGATGTCCAGCTTGCCCAGGACCTTGATTCTCGAGACGACGCGATTGAGCGCCACCATGGGCAGGTGCATGTACTGTCGCATCACGCCATCGACGCGGAAACGCACCGTGCCACCTTTGGCGCCCGGCTCGATATGGATGTCGCTCGCACCCTGCATGACCGCGTCGCGCAAGATGAGGTTGGCCAGCTTGACGACCGGCGCGGACTCGACTTCAGCCGCGGCAACGGCCTCGGGCTCGAGCTCCTCGACGATGCGCACCGCGTCGGCGACCTGCTCCTCGACACCGTTGAGCAGCTGGTCCATGGCGCGATCGGCGTTGTACGCCTCAAACAGCGCTTCATCGATCGCGGAGGGGGGCGCCAGCTCGAAGATCGGACGCCGGCCGGCCGCAAAGCCGATCGCGTGCTCGACCTCGATGTTTGTTGGATCGGCGGTCGCCACCACAAGGTGCCGTTCGTCTTCGCGCAGCGGGAAGACGTGGTACTTGCGGGCGATTCGTTCGGGTAGGAGGGAGAGGGCTCTTCCTTCGGCCTTCTCGAAATCCGCTTCGGCGAGGCCGAAGGTCGGGGCGATGCTGCTCGCCAATTCCGCGGCTGATACGCCGAGAGTCCTGGATGCGATTTCCCAGGAGTCGATCAGGCCGACATCGCCAGGGATTACAAGGACGTCGGCGCCTTTCATACCGGCGCGCGCCGCCGCAGCAGCTAGCCAATGCATAGGGTTATCCCGTTCTACGCAAGTTCCGTCATCGGAACCTGCCGCAGTCCTGCTGTTTTTCCTCGACCGGAAGTCCCGGTAGAGGCCTATAAGCTACGCCCAGCCGCACCCTTAAGCGATAGTTCCTTTCGTTACAGCGGCGCCGAACCGGCAAAACCAACCGTTTTCAGCGACGCATGGATTTAAAGGTTCACGGATGGGGGCGCTGTGTCCGTTGTCACAACGGGTGGGGCGACCCGGTTTTGACGGGTGACCATTCGCCCACGGAGGGTCTGCCATCGCCTCGCTGGCCCATCCCCCCGGCCCCCCAGCAAAAGATGTTGCCAGCGAGCGTGAGCGCGCACGCGTGGTCCCCCTGGCCCGCCGTGATCTGCGAGAACACCCTCCACCCACTCACGCGAACCGGGACGGTGCTGCAGGGGACCCGGGCCTCCCCACACCGTTCATTTAGGAAGACGGACGACACTCCCAACTGGCCAAAGGAGTCCCCACCCCAGCAGTAAGCGAGTCCCGTATCCGCGATCGCACACGTCTGAAGACCGCCGGCGGATATTGCCACAAAGCTGGCCGAGCCGCGGACGAGCTGTGGACGTGTGCTCCCGGCCCCCGTACCGTCGCCGATACCCCCAGAGGGGTTAGCCTCCCAGCAGTAGGCCTGATTCTCGGTCGCCGTCGACCCCTGAATCGAGATCCCGCAGGTCGTATTCGTCCCCACCGACAGCGATTTGAAGGAGGGCGATGAGGATACTCGCTGCGGGTTGGTTTGGATTCGAATCAGGTTGCCGCCGCCTACGTTCGCCACCCAGAGGGCACCCCAGCAGAATGGGGTTCCGTCGGCGGTCCGAGCGCAGGTACGCTGGCCGCCCGCTGAAACCGATGCGAATCGAAGGCTCGTCCGCACGGAGTCGGGAACCGCGGATCCGACATTGACCGTTCCGAGCCCGAGCTGCGCGACGTCATTGGCCCCCCAGCAGATCATGACGCCATTGGCCTTGAGTCCGCAGGTATGCTGGCCGCCGGCGGCCACGTCGATGAACGTCGCGCTGCTCGCGAGTGGAATCGGGCTGTTGCTGGTCCGGAATACCGGGTCGCCCAGTGGGCCGCGGAGATTGTCGCCCCAGCAATAAATACGGCTATCGGTTGCGATCGCGCAGGTATGGACGCCCCCCGCGCTGATCTTTTGAAACTTCACAGTGCTGTTGACCGCAACGGGGCGGAGGCTGCACGCGATTCTTCTGTCGTCCCGCGGACAGGTCGTGTCGGACACGGCGCCAAGCTGGCCGTACTCATTGCTACCCCAACAGTGGGCCGACCCATCGGCGGTCAACGCGCAGGTGTGCTCGAGCCCCGCGGACACAGCGATGAAGTTGTCCGCTCCGGCGTCGTCGAGAGTGGGCACGCCAATGCGCGGCACCAGTGGCTGTTCGACGCAGGCCGCGGCAAGAAGCGCAGACCAGAGCAGGCTCCGCTCGACCCAGCCACTCACTGCATCGTGAACATCAAACGTAGCGTGCGTCCGGGCTGGGGCAGTCCACACTGATCGTAGATCGCAACGTTCGTCGCGTTGTCGAGCGAGAGCAGCGCTCGGACCGCGCGGACCGCGCCGCGCTGGGACACCGCAATTCTCTTTTCGAGCGCGAAGTTGGACTCGGCCTTTGCGTCGAGCGTCATCTCGCTTCCGGTGTCCGCATTCAGGCAGTATTGCGTGCCCGTCAAACGCGCGTTGGCGAAGGCGCGCATCCCTGGCAGCGGAACGCCCAGCTCGATCATCCCACGCACTTCCGGATTGTTTTCCGCATGCCGTGAAAGTCTGCCACCACTCGTCTGCTCGATCACGTCGACGTTTTGCACGAGCGCATCACCGGTGAGGGAGACCGAGCGGTCACGATTCGCGCCGAACACGAGGCCGGCGAGCAGTTCCGCGCCGGTGCTCTCGATGCGATCGCGATTGATGCGCTGAAACCGCCCATCGGGCGGCAGTGTGATGCGGACGACGCCGTTCTCCAGGTTGTGATGGAACACGTTCACCTGCGCGGTCGCATCCGGGATCGGTCCGAGCGAGCGATCGACCGTGAATCCGGCCTCGAATCCGAGAAGGGTCTCGGGCTCGAGATCCGGGTTCGGCTTGAACCGGTTCAGTGCACCTGAATACAGCTCACGAAGCGACGGGAACCGCGAGCGTTGGCTGGCGCTCGCGTGCAACCGCCATTCGGCATTGACCTCGTGGGTCAATCCCGCGCGCCAGCCGAAGTTGTTGAACGCTTCCTGGCCCGGAGTGCGGCCGCCGGTTTTGGGAGTCGTGGACTCGTCATAGACGAGGCCCGTCGCGAACGTAGTCCGGAACGTGAGCGGAACTTCGACTTCGGCTCCAGCGCTCCACAGGCGCTGCTGATAGTCCGCGACGGCTGCCGGTGGGAGGGTCTCCGCGTAACTGACGCTCGCCATGGTAACCGCCGTCTTGACGCGCGCACTTCTGGGAAGCGAATGGGTGAAGAGCGCGCGGCTGGTCCACGTGCGTTCGTCCCCGAGCTCTTCGCCGGTCACCGTCTGATAGCTGCGATCGTTGTAGCTCTGGATCTTCTGCCTGCCGGTGTTGTACCCGACGCCAAACTCGAACGAGCCGAATCCCAGAGGTGTGCTGAAGCTTCCCGCGTTTCCGGACAGCGCGGCGATGGCACGCGAGTGGTGGGGATAGCGCCACAACCGCGGTGTTGCGATGTGCTCCTCGGGCGGAACGCCGCGTTCGGCGCTGAATCCGGTCACCATGAGCCCGAGCGAGCGGCCCATCGCTCCGCTCCAACGCAAGGTTCCAAAGCCGTCGGTTTCCCGGAGGTCGCTGTTCGTCCGCAGACCGTTTGTAGCAGTCGGGTCTGGCGCCGCTTTCGGCAGCGCGAAGCCATCGCGCTCGCGTCGAGCAACGCCCCCACGCAGCGAAAGGGATCCTCCCCAGAAATCGGTGACTTTCCTGCCGCCGCCGATCGAGGCGACGTATGCCGCGTTCTCGTCCACGCCGACGCCGCCCCAGATCCTGCCGGCTCCGAGCTGGCCAAAGGCATTGTCGTGCGAGACTTCGATCGTACCGCCCAGTGTGTTCGGACCGTTTAGAAGCGAGGAGAGCCCGCGCACGATGACGAGGTTCTGCGCGCCGGTTATCGGGACGAGGGACGGATCGGTCCGGTGATCGAAGCCGAGCGTGATCGGCACCCCGTCGAGCAGAACGGCGGCCTGCCGCGAATCCGACCCACGCACAGAGATCTCCATCTCGCCGCGCGAGTTCTGTCGCACGTGCACGAATGGCGACTCGCGAAGCGCGTCCTCGAGCAACGGAGCGGGTGAGGATCGAAGCTCCTGGGGTTTGATGACGACGGCACTTGCACCACCCGTCGCTCCGGCCGCACGCGTCTCAGTGACCGTAACCGCTTTGAGCTTCTGCGCCGCCGAGTCCGCGCGCGCGGAATCGCGTGGAGTTTGCGACCAGGCCGATTTGTCCGGCACCAGAGCGCCCGCGAGCAGGACTACCGCAAGTCGTGTTCGAATGGACATCTATTAAGAAGCTAGTTTCTGAACCAACACATTGGCCAGCGCGTGATGCGATGCTCGTAGGTCCGATTGCCGTACTGCTCCAGATCGGTGCGGTCATCCCGCCAGACAGTGCGAGGGCCGAACGCGCCACCCCCGCTCCACCCGCCAAGGCCGCGCGGGCCGCGCGGGCCGCGCGGGCTGCCCAGGCGCGCTTCGAGACCATTCGGCGGGCACATCTCCCCAGAAACCCCAACGGCGGATCGTACGGCCCGTGTGACGCGCAAGTCGGACGGTACTGCTATTGGTACGATTCAACCCAGACGGTCGTTGTGCCGGAGCCGCGGCGCATCGACGACGCGAGGGCCGAACTGCTCCGATTCCTCGATTCGGCCGCCACCTCCAATCCCTCGGATGGTTGGGTTGCCGGCCAGCGCGTGCGCTATCTAATAGAAGGGGGCCGGCCGATGGATGCGGTGGCGGCGGCCAGGGAATGTCGCGCCGAACGCTGGTTTTGCGCCGCGCTGGAGGGGTTGAGCTTCCACGTCGCCGAACGCTACCCGCTGTCGGATTCCGTATTCGCGATGGCGTTGCGGGAGATGCCCTCGCCGCGGATGTGCGAGTGGCTGGATCTTCGCCAGTTGGTCGATTCGCGGATCGCGCGCGAGCTCGGTAGGGCAGACTGCGAGCAGCGCGCGATGCTCGCGGACCGGCTTTGGACGCTGGGCCAGCCGCTGTGGTCCGTGTCGGGAAATGACCTTCGGACCGAGCATTTCGCGCGGCAGACGATGGCATTGGTTCTCGCCAATTCGGCGAACGCGCATGGAATGAGCTGGAGCAGCGATAGCCGCGAGCTGTTGCTCCGGTACGGTTGGGCAGAGTGGTTTACCCGCGACGAGACCGTCGCTGGGCTCTACCAGGGACCGCGCGTGACGGGTCACGACCGGGAGCCGAGCTACCACTTCTTTCCGGCAATGGAATCGTTGCGGGGAAGCTCGTGGCTCACCACGGGATCGTGGACGCTGCGCGAGCCAACGGCCCGCTCTCGCTACGCGCCGCGACATGTCAAGGGCATGAGCGCCTTGCCTCACCAGCTCGCGCGGTTTCCACGCGGCGATTCGATGCTCGTCGCCGTGGCCTACCGGATTGCCGATACCGCGATGGCGCGCGATTCCATCGCCGCGGGGCTCGCTCTCTACTACCAAGAAAAAGTGCAGATTCCTCGCGTGGCTCGGAATGACAATGTGATGGTTGCTTCCCTTCCGCGTGATACGGCCATTGTCAGCATCGAGGCACGTGGCGCTCAGAGCAAACGGGCGGCACGCGCGCGCTATTCAATCGGCCCGCTTCCCTGCGGGACCACGTGGTGCGTTTCCGATCTGCTTTTCTACAGACCCGATAGCGCCGTTGGGCCCGTCTCCATGGAGCGCGCGCTCCGGACCGCTGCGACGGAGCTCAGGTTCTCGAATCGCGAACAACTGGGTGTTTTTTGGGAGACCCAGGGACCGGACTCGGCGTTGGCCTCGATGAGCCTGACCGTCACTCCGATTCGCGTGAGCCTGGCGCGCAGGGTTGCGACCCGCCTCAAGCTCGCCCCAGACCTGGCACCGGTTCGGCTCCGCTGGCAAACACTGCTTTCGGCGCACGCTCAGCATGTGACGCTGCACTTCCCGGCGTCGGCCCGCGGGACGTACCGGGTTACGCTGATGATCGGGCCGAGAGGAGCGCCGCCGATGGTCGCCACGAGGGAAATCGAAGTACAGTGAACAGGGAATGGGGAATCGGGAAGAGGGCAACTGCAACGGCGGGAAAGGGAAAGGGAAAGGAAAAGGGGAAGTGACGGTTTGAAGTTCAACCATCGCCTTCCCCTTCCCCTTCTCCTTCCCTTTGTCCTTCCCCGTTCCCGCCGTTACAGCTGCCCCTTTCCCCGTTCCCTTTTCCCCTTTCCCTCTCAGTCGTCTGGCTGCGCCGAGTGGGCCGCCGATCGCCGCCGTTTCTTCGCGTCGAGGACGGTGCGCACTTCGTGTGCGAGCGCCGTGGCGGTGAAGGGCTTCTGTAACAAGCGCTGACCGCGCTCGAGCAGTCCGCGGCGGAGAATCTCATCGTCGGTATAGCCGGACACGAACAGCACTTCAGTCTCCGGGCGCGTCGCAATGAGGCGCTCGGCGAGGAGACGACCGCCGAGCTCCGGCATGACCACGTCGCTCAGGAGCAGATCGATGACGCCGCCGTAGTCGGCAGCCATCCGGAGGGCATCGTCGCCATTGATCGCCTCGAGCACCGTGTAGCCCTGGGACTCGAGCACGCGGCGCGCGAGGTGGCGCACGCTGTCCTCGTCTTCGACGAGCAGAATGGTCTCGTCGGCGGAGGGCGACGATTTGCGTTCCTGGACGCCGCTTGGGCGGGACGCGGCATCGTGCGATACCGGCAGATACACGAAGAAGGTAGTTCCGGCGCCCGGCTCGCTCTCCACGGTGATCGTTCCGCCACACTGTTTGACGATTCCGTATACGGTCGAGAGTCCCAATCCTGTTCCGCGGCCAAGCTCTTTGGTCGTGAAGAAAGGCTCGAACGCGCGCGCCATGGTCTCGGTGGTCATTCCCATCCCGGAATCGCTGACCGTGAGGCGGACGGAGCGACCCGGACGCAAAGAGGGATGCTGCGAGCACAATTCGTCGTTCACGACAACGTTCGCCGCTTCGACGCGCAGGCGGCCACCCTGCGGCATGGCATCGCGGGCGTTGACCACCAGGTTGATGAGGACTTGTTCGATTTCCCCTTCGTCGGCGAGCACCGGATCGACCGCACAGTCGACGCTCGTCTCGAACTCTACGTCCTCGCCGATCAATCGCCGCAGCATCGGTTCGACGCCGGTGACGACGCGCCGGAGATCGAGGACCTGGGGCTGGATGACCTGCTTTCGGCTGAAGGTGAGCAGCTGCCGGGTGAGCGAAGCCGCTCGCGCCGCCGCGCGCGCGATCTCCTCGATGTCTCCGCGAAACTCATCGCCCTGGGGCAGTTGCAGGAGAAGGAGATCGGTGTGGACGTTGATGACGGTGAGCAGGTTGTTGAAATCATGCGCGACGCCGCCGGCGAGCTGGCCGATGGCCTCCATTTTCTGCGCCTGGCGCAACTGCTCCTCCCGCTCGTGCAGCGCATCCTCGGCTCGCCGGCGCTCGATGGCGCTCGAGACCAGATGCGCTGTCGATCGAACGAAGTCCGCGTCCTGCGGGTCCAGCTTGATGCCGCCGGAGGTCTCTTCGCCGGCCGCGCGCGCCGCGCTCACGTCGGTGAGGCCGTGCCGCCGCAGGAGCTCGAGCGCGGCCCGGCTTGGTACGCGCAGCGTCTCGGAGATGGCGTCCACGGCTCTGCGGGTCAGGTCGTCGACATCGGCGTCGCGCAGAGCGAGCGCCCCCAAGCCGGCGAGCACAGCATGCTGGTTGGCGCGATGCCTGAGCGCCGCTTCGCTCTCATGCCGTTCCGTGATATCCGTGGTGACGGACAGCGCCGCCACGATGGCGCCGCGCGCGTCGCGAAGCGGGACCGCCCGATGCTCGACACGGCGGCGGGCGCCTCGACAGCCGACGATCTCGAAGATGATGGTGGCGCCGCCGCCGTCGAACACCTTCTCGTTCAACGACCGCAGCAGATGACGGTCCTGGGACGACACGAACGGCTCGATGGGACGGCCCAGCAGATCCTCGTATCCGTCCAGCTCGAGGAGATCGAGGCCGGCCGGGTTGGTATCGAGCACCATCCCCTCGCGGTCGAGCAGCATCACGCAGCCCGGCTCCGTGTTCAGGATCGCACGGAACCGCTCTTCCTTTTGTCGCAGCTCTTCGGTCGCCCGGCGCAGATCGGTGACGTCATGGGTGAAGAACGCGATTCCGTCGCCGAACGGCATCGTCTGGATATCGTAGGTCCCCTGTTCGCCGTGGAACTCCAATCGCGCGGAGTGGCGCTCCTTCATCACCTCGCGCAGGACATCGGCGAACGGCGTGCCGGCCAATTGCGGAAACACCTCCCACATGTCTCTGCCGATGAGGTCCTCGCTCGCCGACCGGCTCATGCGTTCGAACGCCAGGTTGACGTAGGTATACCGCCACTTGCCGTCGACGATGGAAATCGCCTCCGGGCCCGCGTCGACGAGCGCGCTGAGACGCGCCGAGTCGGGCTCGGTGACGTTGGTCGCGGTTTGTGGACGGTTGACTGCGGAACTCGGCATCAGGGTCGGCGAGGAGGCCATTTACCGAGGCGTTCGATCGTGCGATCGCGGAAGTTGCGCGTCGGACCGCTACGACGCTAGACGTGGCAGCCCGCCGTTGGCGGGCACCCGGCTCCTCGGAAGGACGCTAGCGCGAGCTGCTCCGCGCGCGAAGGAGCTCGAGCGCCGCACCTGCTTTGACCCGCCATTCTTCGCCGCAGATCGTGGAGCAGAACCGTTCATACTCCAGCTGTCCGTCGTGTGGCGCCGTCGTAAAGACGTATCGCGGCGCGATACGGAATCGCTCCACGTGAACGGGAAACTCGATCAAGCAGGCCTTCTGAGAGGCGAACTGCTCGAACATCCGGACTTTGAGCAGTTGCGTCTCCGCGGGGAGATCGACCGACAATACGGGCACGTTCGGCCGCGCGAGAAACTCCGAGCGCACGCGCTTCCCATTCCGCTGATGGTACGACGTCAGCTCCAGCACGACGGGCGCCTGAACTCCCTCGCGCCGCAGGATCCCACAGGCGAGATGCACGGCGAACGCGGTGGCATCGTGATCGGTGTGCCCGCCCTCGTACGGATGCGTGAGCACCACCTCCGGCTCCAAGTCGAGCATCAGATCGATTACGTCGTGACACAGCTCGACCAGTCGCAGTGTCGCTTCGCCGTCGACGAGACCGAGGCAGCGAATACGCGACTCGTCCATGCCAACGAGACGCAGGGCGGACACCACCTCGTTCCGGCGCGCCTCGGCATACTCGTCGCGGGTCGAAAACCCGCGCTTGCGCGCGGCGGCATCGTCTCGGGGAGCACCGTCCGTGACGTGGACGACGACCGCATCCGGCAGATCCGCCAGGAGCGCGCCCGCGCCGATCGCCTCGTCGTCGGGATGCGCGACGATCAGCACCGTGCGTGGTGGCTCCAGCCCCGCGAGATCGGCCGTGACCAACCGCTTGAGCGCCTGTTGACCGGCCTTGCGCCCCATCTTGAAGCGTGACGCCTTGCGTTTCACGATGACGTTCGCGGCGGAGAGACGTTTCTTTCTAGGCATGGGTCGTCTCCAGAGCCGCGAACAGCCGGCGCCACGACGAGGGCCACGTCGACTTCACGTCGCGGTCGCACTTCACTCCGACCGCGAACCGGACGTCGGTCGGCGACTCGAAGGTGCGATTGAAGACGACGGTTCCCCTCCCCGCGACGTCGGTCCCCGGGACATCGTACGTGACCTTCGAGCCAGGCGCGATCGGACTCTCGAGAATCAATCGCGCGCCCGCGTCGCTCACTTCCTCCAGCATCCCGAGCTCCGGCTCGCAGTGCGTCCCGTCCGCGTTGCACACGCGCACGATGACCGGCAGCTTCACGCTGCGCCGTCGTCCGAAACGCAGATCCGCGAGACGCTCGAAGGCATGGGCGAATACCGGCACCGATTGCCGGTACCGCGTGCGCCAGAAGGGCACCGAGTGGTGCGTGCAATGCACCTCGATCGCATTGCGCGTCGCATTCGGCAGGTCGCGGAACTGGACGCCGTGAATGAAGGTCTCGCCGTGCCGGGACTTGCGTCGCGTCACGTGCACGATCTCGCCCTCCGCCGTGAACGAACCGCTGGCGAGTCGCAACGGGATCCTGACTCGCGTCCCAGGCGCGACGCGGTAGACCGACCGGAACGACAATCCCGTGGGATTCAGATCTTCCGTCATCGCCGGTTTCCGATCCGGCGAGACATTCGCCTCATCGCCGGCAGCAAAATCGATCTGAATGGGCAGGCTCTCGACAAACCGGAAATCATGCCGCTGCTGCTTCGAGCGAACGCTCTGCCGCACGACGGACACCGCGAAGTACATGTTCCAGAGCAGCCAGATTCCATTCACCCAGATCGCGGCCGACGCGAGGCCACGGTAATTGATCCAACCGAAATGCGCGGCCACGGTTGCCCACGCGACCGATACCACCGAAAGCACCGCGAGGGTGAGCTGGGGCGCATAGGTGCTGAACGGGACGTCGGTGACCCCCTTGGGCGTCACGGCGAACTTGATCGGCCTCGTTCGGAAGAATCCCGAGAGCGAGAGGATATTCGTGAAAAACCGCGCCATCCCGTATCGCTCGGAGTGAACGAGCCACCCCGTCCCGCGAGCCAGGAGCTCGAAGGCCAGAAGCGTCAGCACCATGTACGGGATGAGCCGGATCAGGAACTCCCTTTCGTTGACGGCTATCGGCAGCCATCCCGTGAAGAAGAACACGATCGGCGCCAGGTAGAAGACGGCTTTTTGCAAACCGCTGGCGTAGTCAATGGTGGCGGCGAAGTACTGTAGGCGCTGTTTTTTGTTCAGCCCCGGATAGGTCAACGGGTTCATCTTGCGCAGGATCTGCGTGGAGCCCGTGCCCCAGCGCATCCGCTGAACGTGGTACTGCGACGCGGATGCGGGCGCGAGGCCATACGCCAGCGTCTCGCCGTGATATCTGGATTTCCACCCGGCGCCGTGGAGCACGAGGGACGTCTCCATGTCCTCAGTGACGGAGTTTGTCGAGAAGCCTCCGATCGAGTCGAGTGCCGAGCGCCGGAGCACTCCACACGTCCCACAGAAGAACGAGGACTCCCAGGTGTCTTTCCCCGCCTGGACGAGAGAAAAGAAGATGCGGTTCTCCTCCCACAGGCGGTGACCTTCGTCGTTCACGATGTGCGTGAACGAGTCGGTATTGTAGAAATCCTGAGGCGACTGCACGAACCCGACCTTGGGGTCGTTGAAGTAGCCGAGCAGACGATCGAGAATGTTCGGCAGCGGAACGTGATCGGCGTCGAGCTGCAGGATGAACTCGCCGCCGGTGACACGAATGGCATTGTTGAGATTGCCAGCCTTCGCGTGCTCATTGCCCTCCCGGCGGATGTAGCCGACGCCGATCTCCTCGGCCATCGCCCGGACTGCCTCGCTCTTGCCGTCATCGAGGATGTACGTCGCGTGCGGGTAGCTGATGGCTTTCGCGCCGACCGCCGTGCGACGAAGCAACTGCAGCGGCTCATCGAAGCAGGTGATGAAGACGTCGACTTTCAGACCGGCGGGCGGAGGCGGTGGGTCGTGGTGGGTGAGCTTCCACACGGTGATCGAGAACAGGGTCGTGTAGATCACGCGCAGCGTCTCGGCGAGCACGAGCACAAGCGCGAACGCAGCCACCTGCCAGTTGAGCGTGGACGTCCACCGCCAAAACAGCCAGTAGAACGCGTACGCCAGGGAGGCCGCCGCCACGCTCCGAATGAGCCACTCATGACGCCGTGAAAGTCGTGGAACAGACCAGGCGGAAAGGGGCGGTGCGGGTTGTGGCACGTCCGCCGCGACGGATATGAGCGGATGCGAGACCGCGTCATCTACGGCTCGGAACGCCTCCTTCGGAGCGGGCGGCGCCTCGATGCTCGTTTGGCGCGTCGGCGGGGCTTCCATCACGTCTGCTGCAACATGGGTAAACATTTTGCCAGTTCTGTGCCCCCGTGTGCTGCGTCACAAGCGGCTAAGAGAGTCGGGCAAATCGCATTGCACACCTGCAGAGAGCGCTTCGCGCTCCTTTGCTACGGCGCGATGGAGGCGGCCTCGATGAGCGGCTTACGGCCGCGCAACTGATAGAACGCGATCTCCATCAGGGTCGTAGCGGTCGTGACGTCGAAGGTCTTCGTCGATTTGCGCGTCCCTTCGAAGACACCGGTCGCCCAGCCACGCGCGGGATCGAACGCGGATGCCACATGATCGGTCGCGGTCTTGGTATACGGGCTGGGGAACAGCGCGTGCCAGCCGAACGCGCCCTTGGTACTCACCCAGCGCGGAGAGTCGAAGGTCTCGCGTGGCGCGCTGATACCGACCACGAACGGTTTTCGGTTGCAGTACACGCAGTAGTAGTAGAAGTGGTGCGGCGCGACGGCGACAGCGTCTTCAGTCACGATCGTGACCTGGCCGGTGCTCTTGTACCGAGCCTCCTGGGCCTTCAGCACATTGGCGGCAAGCGCTTTCATGTCGCCGGTCAAACCGACCTCGAGCCCGTGAAGAATGAACGGCTCGCTCAGCAAGCGATCGAGAGAACGCTTGTCGGCCAAGAGCTCCACACCCAGTACGGTCACGGGTTCGCTGTTCTGCCGCACGGAGAGCGCGCTGTCGACCGCCGCGCCCCATTGGCTGAATCCGGTCGCGACGTACTGCTCGTAACCGATGCGCCCTTCCTGATACGTTATCGGTTTGGCGTTCCTGTCCACGCCCTCGCCGTGCAGGTAGCCCGCTTTGACGAGCTGCGCGAAATCGTTTCGGCGGACGATCCGCTCGGCCTGGGCGGCATACCTGGGCTCCCGCGCCGCGAGGACTTTTAGCGCGACGAAAAACCGGCCGAGGTCGGTCGCCGAGTAACCGGGGCCCTCTTTCGTGTTGAGAGAGCCGTCCTTGGTCGAGTACATCCGGTTGAACGCGACATCACGGAAGAGCTCGACTTTTTCGAGCGTGCTCAGCGCTTTGCTCGTTCGCCGATCGAACTCGGCCGGGCTCAGGAGGCCCAGCTCCTTGGCTGCGACGAAGGCGAGAAGCTGGCCGCCCAGGTCCCAGAGTGTGGTGTTGTGCCAGCTGGGAACCGCATTCACGAAGCCGGTCGATGGCTCATACTCGGCCTCCATGTACTTCCATGCGGCGCGCGCCATGTCGCGATAGAAGTGCTTTTCCTCCGGCGTCAGCTCCGGCGGGGATTCGGCGGCGCGGATCGCAGTCGCTTCCGCGACCGCCGATTGTTGGACGGCGGCGTCTCCACTCGCGTTGCCGCACGATCCGGTGAAAGCCGCGAGCGCGACACCGAGCAAGCACAGCATTGCGTTTCTCCAGGAATCTGGCCGGATCATCGGCTCCGCGAGTTGCAAGGAGGAGGCCGAACGGGGAGGGCACAGAACTCGCAAAACTCAGCCGTCGACATGCAGTTAGAAGCACCCACTCTCGCCCAGCAGCCATCGCAGCCATCGCAGCAATCGCCGCGCTCGTCGTCCGCGCGTGCCATGCCGGCCGTCCCCGAATGGCGCGAGAGAGTGATCCGAGCGGTCGCGATTGTCGCGATCGTGTACGCGATGTACTGGATCTACTGGCGGTGGACCAACACGATCAATACCGAACCCGGCGCGTACGTCGCCTCCGTCGTGCTCATCCTGGCGGAGACGTGGGCGTTCATCAACATGTGTCTGTTCGTGATGCTGACGTGGCGTTTGACCGAGCGCGTCCCTCCGCCGGCGCCGCGCGGACGCACCGTCGACGTCTTCATCACGTGCTTCGACGAGCCGCTCGAAGTATTGCGGCGCACGGCGATGGGCGCGCGGGCGATCCGGTATCCGCATCGCACGTACGTGCTCGACGACGGCAAGCGCGATGAAGTGCGCGGCATGTGCGAGGAGTTTGGGATCGGTTACATCCGGCGCGTCGGAAGCCGCAACGCGAAAGCCGGGAACATCAATTACGCGCTGAGCGTCACTTCGGGTGAATTCATCCTGCAGCTCGACGCGGATCACGTGCCCCTGCCGACGATCCTCGACCGGATGCTCGGGTATTTCGACGACCCGCAGATGGCCGTCGTCCAGGCCCCGCAGGACTTTTATAACGTGGACTCCTTCACCCATGTCGTGAACGACGAAGGGCGCCGGCTCTGGGAAGAAAACCGCATCTTCTTTTCGTTGATCCAACCGGGACGCGACTACTGGAACGCGTCGTTCTTTTGCGGGAGCTGCGGTATTCTTCGGCGTTCGGCGCTCGAAGCGATCGGCGGCTTCGCGTCGCAGACCATCATCGAGGACATGGAAACGACGATCCAATTCCATGCTCATGGCTTCAAGTCGGCTTACCATCGCGAGACATTGGCGTACGGGCTCGCGCCCGGGTCCGCGGGCGCGTATCACGTGCAGCGCATGCGCTGGGGACAAGGCGCGATGCAGGTCCTCCGGAAGCTCAAGCCCCTCACCATGCGCGGGCTGACGCTCCCGCAGCGCGTCGCCTACTTCGCCGGGGCCATCTGCTACTTCGAAGGATGGCAGAAGGCGATTTTCTACTTGATGCCGCTTTTCTTCTTTTTCACCGGCATCCTTCCCGTGGCCGGAAGCCAGGAAGCGTTTCTGATCCGACTGTTCCCGTACATCATCCTCTGTACCCTGGCGTTCGAGCTCCTCTCGCGCGGCACAGGGTACCTGCTGCTGAGCGAGCGGTTCACGATGGTGCGCATCTGGACGTACATGCTCGCCGCCCTGGCGATTTTCACGCGCAAGCCGCTCAAGTTCAACGTGACGCCAAAAGGACACTCGAGCGTTCCGCGCAGCGCATACATGCCGCAGGTGGTTCTGCTCGTCCTGTCGATCGTCGCGCCGATCTGGGCGACAATCGCGTACAGCCAGGGATGGATCAGCTACCGGACCCAGGGATGGGGGTCCATGGCGTTCTGGATGAACGGCCTCTGGGCGCTGTGGAACTGCTATTTCGCGTTGTATGTCGTGCGCCACAGTCTGCGGATGAAGCAGCAGCGCGACGACCATCGATTCGCGGAGCAGCTGTCGGTCGAAGTGCAGCTCGCCGACGAGATATCCGCTCCCGCCATTCCCGCGATGACGATGGACCTGAACCCGGCGGGCCTGGGCTTCCGCTCCACGACACGCGTGGAACCGGGCACGCGCGTCTACATCGAGCTGCCGCTCCGCCCGGCGCGGATTCGGACGATCGGGCATGTCCGCCATGTGAAAGAGGAATCGTCGCGCCTCGGGACCGTGTTCATGCATGGCGTGGAGTTCCTCGACGTGCCGATCGAGACGCGCGACGTCATCGAGCTGTATTGCACGCAACACTCGATGACGGTCTGGCGGCTGAAATACCGGCAGTCGATCGACATCCTGACGCGCGCGGGCGAAGTGATGCGGAACCTGCGCGGGCAGCGCCGCCGCCTCGCCGGGCTGCCGGCGAAAGTGTACTTGACCGGCGCGGGCGACACCGAGCGCGTCGAGGTCGACGCGAAGCTCATTCTCGAGGAGATGAGCGAAAGCGGAGCGCGGTTCGTCGGGACCGCACCCATCGAGCCGGGAACCACGATCACGTTCGACGTGCCGGGCGCGCGAGTCAGTGGCACGGGCGTGGTGCGACACGTGCAAGCGCTGCAGACGTCGGTGTCCGTGCTGTTCAGCATGGGCGTAGAGCTCAATACCGCACCCGTGGCGAGTCGCGGCTGGTTACCGCGATTCGGCAAGCGCAACAACGGACACCTGATTTCCTCGGAGAGCCAGAATGGCGACGCCCATATCTCCTGATTCCGAGCAACCCATCGTGATCCACCCCGAGATCCAGGGCGAAGTGGACATCGACGTGCCGGTGTCCGAACTACCGCTCCCGCCTGACATTTGGCCTTCGACCCGTGGCCCGATCGTGACAATGGCGCGGCCTGCGGTGAGCCCCGCTCCACCGGAATTCACGGCGACGGAGTCGAAGCGAGCCTTCGGCCTGGACGCGCTCCGCGGTCTCTTTCTCGTCACCATGACGCTGGGCTTCACCATCGGCAGTGACATCTTCCCGGCCTGGATGTATCACCGGCAGATGCCGCCGCCCGATTACGGCGTCGTGGATCTCCCGGGCATCAGCTGGAGGGACCTCGCCTATGGCGCGTTTCTCTTCACCATGGCGGCCGCGCTTCCACTCACCTTGTCGCGTCGCATCTCGAAGGGAGAAACGGAGCTGGGCATCGTATTCGGCGCTATTCGCCGGTACTTCATGCTCCTCGTCTTCGCCCTGCTGATCGGCCACTCGAACACGTACCTCACCGGCTACACGCAGACCACGCGCGTCGTATCGATCGTCGGGTTCGTGGTCATGGCCCTGATCTTCACCAGACGTCGCAGCGACTGGAATGTTGAACGGCATCAGATGCTGAATCGCGCGGGGTGGCTGCTCGCCATCGCGTTCCTCGCGATCACGCCTTTGCTCTACGGAAAGTCCTTTTCGTTCAATCGCTTCGATGACGTGATCACCGGTCTCGCCTTCGCGTCGCTCGCGGGCAGCGTCATCTGGTATCTGACACGCGATAATCTCACTGCCCGCGTCGGCGTCCTCGGAGTGGCAGTCGCCCTCTATCTGGGAGCCAGAAGCGAGGGCTGGGTGCAAGACTGGTGGTGGAGCTCGCCCGTGTCCTGGGCATTCCAACCGAGTTGGTTCACTCTCCTCACTATCGTCATCCCCGGAACGATCGCGGGAGACATGGTCCTGCGTTGGATGCGGTCGACCGACTCGGGTGCGGTTCCGCTGGCGTGGACCAGAGGGCGCGTCGCGACAGTGGCTGCGCTCGCCACGGCGCTGACGCCCATCGCCGTCGTCGGCCTGTACAATCGGGCGGTTCAGCTCACGACGCAGGTATCGGTCGCCCTCATCCTGGCCGGGGTCATCCTCACCTGGCGACCATCGAGCTCGACAGAGCGCATGCTGCGATCGCTCTTTGTCTGGGGAGGGATGTGGCTCGTCCTCGGACTCTTCCTCGAGCCTTTTGAGAACGGCATACGAAAGGTGCCCGACACCCTCTCGTATTTCTTCACGATGGCCGGGCTCACGACGATGCTCCTGGTGGCGCTCACGGCGCTCGTCGAGGTGCTCGATCATCGAAAATGGGTTGCTCCGCTCATCGACGTCGGGACCAATCCGCTCCTGATGTACGTGCTGTTCACGATTCTGATCAACTCGGCGTTGGAGTTGATTCCGCCGATGCGCGACGTGCTCCAGGCATCCCCAGGAGAAGCGATCCTTCGGAGCGTGATACAGGTGACCCTGGTCGTCCTCGTCGTGCGATACTTCACTCGAAAGCAGATCTACTGGCGCACGTAGCGGCCCGAAGCGCGCGTTGGACTCGCATTTGCGTGAGTTGCGGCGCGCAACCGGGGAAAGAACCGCCCGGGAAGCACCCTCAACCGTTGAACGTTCTAGCGGAGTGAAAGAAATGATCAGAAAGTCAGGTCGGGCTTTTCTCGTGACTGCAAGCCTGCTCGCGGTGGTGTTCGCGGCGAGGCCCGCGTCGGCCCAGTGGTCGGCAAGCATGTACGGCGTCGCCGAGTACGACACCGAATCGGCGCTTCTGCTGTTGGCCGGACTGAGCGCGGGTCCAGGGGGCCGAGGCTTGGCTCCGCGTGTCGGCGTTCAGGCATACCACCTCGGGTACGATGGCACGCCCTCGCGCATCAACGTGGTCGTCGTTCGTCCGTGGGTCGGCCTTCGGAATGCTTACGAGGGAGGCAGCGTCAGCGCGTCCGTCGGTTATGCGTTTTCGAACAAGGAGGAGCAGTTCACGCAGGGTGCGTTCGTTCCAGACCGGGGCGATGGCGTCGTACTGAGCGGCGGATGGGATTACTGGGGTACCGGTGGACCGCTCGGCTATCAATTGCTGGGCAGCTACAACTTCGGAACCGAGTCGGTGTGGACGCGGGGACAAGTCACGACGCGGGTGCGTGACCTGAACCCCGGACAGGTGCGCGTGGGCGCCGAGGTGGCCTATCTGGCCGGCGACAATTACTCAGGCGTGCAGCCCGGAGCGATCGTCCAGTTCCACAATGGCAGCGGTCGCATCTTCGGCCTGGGCGCCGGACTAAAGTACTTCGAGGGTGGCGGAGACGCGGTGTACTTCAAGGTGGAGCTTGGGCTGCCGCTCGCGCGCTGACGGTCCCTTTAGACAAAAAGAGGCCCGTCGCTCTTGGCGACGGGCTTCCCTTTTTTTGCCTAGCTCGAGGCGACAGTCAGCCCGCGCTGCGCCAAACCAAGCGCGTACTCCGCCCACCAGACACCCGCATGAGGGCCGCCATTACACTCGCCGTCGGACTCTCCCGGTACCTTGACCCACAGGAACGCGTCGACCAGTGCGTTGCCGGTGTTCGTGGTTGGGTTTGTGCCGAGCGATTGACCGGGCACGTTGCACCACTCACTGCCCAACCCGCCGGCGCCGTTACGGCTGGTGTCGATGATGAAGTGCTTGCCCCCGACCCGCTGCGAGACTGCCGCGCCGTATTGGATGCTCACTGAGCTGCCGATGTAGTTCGACACATTGAGCGCAAAGCCGTCGGCGAGGCCGACGCCGGCTTGACCGAGACGCTGTGCGAGCTCGTCTGGATTCAACCAGTGAGCGTTCCCCGCGTCCAGATACACGATGGCGTGCGCCGATTTGAGGACCTGGATCGCATCGCGGATAAGGTCGTAACGCTCCTGCTTGGCGGCCGCGGCCAGGCAGCCCGCGCCTGCGACGGCGTCCGGCTCGAGCACGACGACGGCCGGCTGTCCACTCAGACCAGCCGCGAAGTCGCGGATCCACTGGCGATACGCGCTGCCACTCGCGCTGCCGCCAGCCGAGTAGCTGCCACAATCACGATTCGGAATATTGTAGGCGACGAGCACCGGAGTCGCGCCCTGCGTCGCTGAAAGAGACACGACCCTCGCGACGTCACGGCGAATGTCCGTGCTCCAGTCTCCAAACCACTTGGCGATGGGCTGAGAAGCCATGCGGTCCATGAGGTCGGCGTCACCCGGACGGGAGGCGCGCCAGGCGTTGGCCTGTTGGTGTGCCGGATTGTCCGCGGGATTGACGAACAGTCTTGTCCCGGCGAGACGGTTTACGGCCTCGGCGACGTTCTCAGCCACACTTGGAGCGGTTGCGCTCGGCGCGTCGCATGCGGCGACGACCGCAAACGCGGCAACGGTGGAATTCCGAACGGCGCGCACTACGCGCGTCCGCCCAAATCTGCGAGTGTTCATCTGCACCTCTTCGGCGGTTCGGCCGGCTTCGCGTACTCTCTCGAGCAGCGCAGTAGCCCCGGAACTTTGCGTCATCACCTTTCGGTGACTTTGCCATTGTCGAAGGTGCTTGCCACGGCCGCGCTCGGCGTCCGGGCAGTTCACCAACGCACTGGACCTTCCAGTGGTACTCACAATTTCGCTGGTCGGTTCCCCGAACTCAAGTGATTGGGACGTAACGGTTTAGCGAGCACAGCAGCGTTTGCGTGACGGTCGAGATTTGCCGGCTTGCAGCGATCACAAGGTGCGCGCCTTGCAACTCGCACCGTCATGAACTCTTTCCTTTGTGGAGCGCGATTCGCGCTCGCCGGGCTTCTAGTAGGCGTCCCTTCAACGGCGGCCCGCTGCCAACCAGGTACAGCCCAGAGCAGCGGTGGGGACGTTACGTCACCAGCCGCCAAGGTTGTTTTCGACCCTCCGACCGTCAGTGCCGGCGAGCAGAACCGTGTCCTGCTCCGCTCGGCGAAGACCGCCTGGAACTATGTGAAGCGGAATTCCTCTGGAGCGACCGGCCTCGCGAACGCCGTCGACAACTGGAAGTTCGCGACGATCTGGGACGTTGGTAGCATGCTCGGCGCGCTGCATTCGGCGCGCGGGCTCGAGATCATCAGCGATGCCGACTATCGGCGCCGGATGGATAGGCTGCTCCAGACGCTGGAGACGATGCCGATCTACAATGGGGCCGCTTTCAACAAGAAATACATCGCGGCTACGGCGCAGATGGCCGATAAGAACGATAAGCCTTCGACCGAGGGATTCGGATGGTCCGTGGTCGACCTCGGCAGGTTCCTGGCGTGGATGAAGATCATCGAGCAGAACGATCCGGTCGCCGCTCCCGCCGTGCAGCGCGTGATCGCCCGGCTCGATCTGAAACAGCTGGTGGACAGCGCGGGCTACCTCTTGGGCGCGAACACCGATCTCCAGTTCAACAAGCACTACGACTACCAGGAAGGAAGAATCGGTTACGAGCAGTACGCCGCCGAAGGTCTGGCGCTTTGGGGCGTGCGCGCGGAAAGGGCAATCGATTTCAGCGCCAACGGAACACCTGTGAGCGTTCTTGGATTTCGAGTACTCGCGGACCGGCGCGGCGACGACGTGCTCACCAGCGAGCCGTTCATCATGATGGGGATGGAGCTCGGATGGACCAACCCGATCTGGGAAGAACAAGCGCGTAACGTGCTGGCGGCGCAACGTGAGCGCTTCAAGCGCACCCGGATCATCACGATGGTGAGCGAAGACGCGATCCCGGTGAAGCCCGCATATTTCTATTACTATCTCGTGCACCGCAACGGTCAGGATTTTGTGGTGCGCGCACCCGGCAGCCAGCCAAATCCTTCGTACCCACGCTGGATCAGCACGAAGGCGGCGTTTGCGTGGCACGCACTGTTCCCAAGCGACTACACGTGGAGCGCCGTACGCGCCGTGCAGCCGGCCGGCGCGACGGGCGCGGGATGGACGGGCGGTGTCTATGAGCGATCGAAGCGCCCGACGCCGAGCTTCAACGTGAACACTGCCGGGATCGTGCTCGAAGCCGCGTACTACGCGCAGCGTGGATGCGCGTTCATCAAGCCGACCTGTCCATAGGAATGAGCTCCGCAAGCAGGCGCCGACTACCTGTTGGCGCCGAGGTCCTGCGCGCCGGCGGCGTTCACTTTCGCGTGTGGGCCCCCAAACGAAAACGCGTCGACGTGGCAATCGAAGATCGCCTCTGGGAGCTCAGCCGCGAACCGGATGGATACTTTTCCGGCGTCGTTCCGTCGGCCCGGGCCGGGACGCGCTATCGCTTCAAGCTCGACGATGGGGGAGATTCATTTCCAGACCCCGCGTCCCGGTACCAGCCGGACGGACCTCACGGCGCGTCGCAGGTGATCGATCACTCGCAGTTCGCCTGGACCGATCAGGACTGGCGCGGCATCAGCGCGACGCGCCAGGTGTTGTACGAGCTCCACATCGGGACGTACACGCGCGAGGGGACGTTCGCCGCCGCCGCCGACCAACTGTCCGAGCTCGCCGCTCTTGGCATCACGGCGATCGCGCTGATGCCGGTAGCGGAATTCCCGGGGCGATTCGGATGGGGCTATGACGGGGTCGACCTCTTCGCGCCGTTCCATGGCTACGGCGAGCCCGACGACTTCCGTGCCTTTGTGAATCGCGCGCACGCCGAAGGAATCGCGGTGGTTCTCGACGTGGTGTACAATCACTTCGGACCGGACGGCAACTACCTGCGCCAGTTCTCGGACTCGTACTTCCACCACAAGCACGTGACCGACTGGGGTGACGCGATCAACTACTATGGCGACGGTTCGGGTCCGGTGCGCGAGCTGGCGCTCGCGAACGTCCGGCATTGGATCGCCGAGTATCATCTCGACGGGCTACGCCTCGACGCCACCGACAACATCTACGACGAATCGGAGCCGCACCTGCTGGAGGAGATCGGGGTTGCCGCGCGTGCCGAGGCCGGTAGTCGCGCCATCATTCTGATCGCGGAGAACGAAGCGCAACGCGCCCACCTCGTGCGCGATCGCACGAAGGGAGGCTTTGGCCTCGACATGGTGTGGAGCGACGACTTTCACCACACGGCGCTGGTCGCGGCGACCGGCCGCCGAGAGGCGTATTTCACGGACTATCGCGGCTCGCCGCAGGAGCTCGTGTCCGCGACGAAGCGCGGCTATCTGTACCAGGGGCAGCGGTACGCGTGGCAACGGCAGCGGCGTGGCTCCGCCGCGTGGGACATTCCCCTGCATCGCTTCGTGCACTACCTGGAAAACCACGATCAGGTGGCCAATTCCCGAGACGGCCGGCGTCTGCACCAGCTCACGAGCCCCGGTCGCTATCGCGCGCTCACGGCCCTGCTCCTGCTCGCGCGCGAGACACCATTGCTCTTTCAGGGACAGGAATTCGGATCGTCCGCGCCGTTTCTCTTCTTCGCGGATCATCATCCCGAGCTCGCGACGCTCGTGCGAAAGGGACGGGGCGAGTTTCTCGCACAATTTCCATCGCTTGCCGATCGCAAGGTGCAGGCGTCGTTCGACGATCCCAGCGACCCGCGCACGTTCGAGCGGTCGCGACTCGATCTCGGCGAGCGCGCGCGCAATCGGACGCACTACGCACTGCACCGCGACCTCATTGCCCTGCGCCAGTGCGACCCGGTGCTCTCGGCCGACGGCACGACTGTCGATGGAGCGGTGCTCGGCGAGCGCGCGTTCGTGCTGCGTTTTTTTGCCGAGGACGGCGGCGATCGGTTGCTCGTGGTGAATCTCGGCGAGGACTCGAGGCCGCCGATCGTTCCTGAGCCACTGCTGGCACCACCCGTGCGGGCAAGCTTGCGGGGATGGAAGCGGCTGTGGCACAGCGAGGACGTGTGCTACGGCGGACGCGGTGCGGCACCGATCGAAACGGAGGATGGCTCGTGGCGGATTCCAGCGGAATCAGCGACGCTGCTCGCGGCGGACGACTAGGCCGCCAGCCCGGCCCGACGATGCCGGTGTGTGTCGTCCCCCGCGACGCGCGCGGGGCAAAGCGCGACGCGCGTGAGCTCGTCGAGCACGAATGGCTGTTGACGAATGGACTCGGCGGCTTCAGCTCGGGCACGGTGGCCAGCGTCATCACGAGGCGCTATCACGGCTTGCTCGTCGCGGCTTTGCCGAACCCTCTCGGCCGCATGGTCATGTTCAACACGCTCGACGATGAGCTCGAGGTGGACTCGCTGACCGAGTTTCGCTTGGACGCGGGCGTTCCCGTGTGGCGGTATACGGCGAGCGGTGGCGTCATCGAGAAGCGCGTGATCATGCCATACCGGCAGAACACCGTGATCATCCAGTACAACTTTCAGGCGGGCGCGACGGGAGGTTCCGCTCGCGAGCTGCGACTGACGCCCGCCGTGCACTTTCGCCCGTATGACGCTCCGGTTTCGGAGCCGCTGCACGAGGACTACGACTTCGTGCGGGAGGGTGAGGATTTTCGGCTCACGACTGCGGGACTACCCTCGTTGCGGTTTGCCTGGGAGGGTCCTTTTGAGTTCGTGCCCGGAGCGACGCGGCGCGAGCAGATCTTGTTTCCCGTCGAGGAATCGCGCGGATATCAAAAGCACGGCTCGCTCTGGTCCCCCGGCACCTTCGTCGCTCCCGTCTCGCCGGGAGAGAGCGTGGCGCTCATCGCGTCCACCGAAGACGTCGACGTCATGCGGGCGATGAGCG
>JBBDXZ010000073.1:28765-31367 GCA_040902075.1 Gemmatimonadaceae bacterium | reverse complement strand
GTCCTCGCCGCCGGTCAGGACCACACCGCTCACCGCCGAGGCGACGGAGTCGAGCTCCGCGGGCTCGAGCGGCGGAAGGACGAGCGGCGTGAGGCCAGCCGCGCGCACCGCGTCGACGTAGGCTTCGTTGAGACGGACGCGCATCATGCCCTCGATGTCTTTCGTCGTGGCGGTGAGCGCGATGATCGGTGCGGACATTCAGGACCCGCGCAATGGTTGCGAGTGTATCACACGACAGGGTATGGTAAGCGTCACTCCCACCCCCTCCAACCCGTAGTTTAGCCGTGTTCGAGCAGCTACGACGATCCCTCAACGACTTGCTGGAGCGCGCCACGAAGCCCGAAGAGCGCCGCGTCGCCGTCATGCGCATGAAGGCCACGCTCGTGCAGGCGAGACTCGGCCTGGACGACCTGCGTGATTTGCTGGCGCAGACGCGCCGAAAGCTCGAGCTCGAGCGACGCGAGCTGGAAACGGCGCGTCGCCGCAAGGAGCTGGCGCTTGGCATTCACGACGCCGAGACCGTGTCGGTCGCCGAACGGTTCGAGCAACAGCACGGGCAGCGCGCGCTCCTCCTCGAGGAGAAGATCGTGTTACAGGCACGCGAGCTCGAGCTCGCGGAGCGCGAGGTCGAGGAAATGAAGGCGGAGATTCGGAAGGCGATGACTGGCGCTCCGGCTTCGGCCGGGGGTGCTCCACTCGAAGATCCGCTCGAGGATCCGCTGGAGGATCAGGCGAACGCCAGGGCGCGAGATGAGCTGGACGCGCTCGTCCGCGAGCGTGCCCGCGCGGATCGGGACGCAGACGCGACGCGTCGTCTGGAGGAACTGAAGCGCAAGATGGGCCAGTAGTCCTGTGCGCGTGCGCGTAGCGCCGATGCTGCTGTGGGGATCTGTCATCCCTACCGGCCTGTGGGCGCAAGATGGGGTGCCCTGCCGAGGGCAGCGCATCGATTCGATCGCGATCGACGCGCAGGCGCCGACCGTCGCCGGCTTGCGTCGCGTACCCGTCGTGGGGAACGTCGTTCGGAACACGCACGTCATCACCCGGCACGACGTCGTTCGCGGCTCCTTGCTCTTGAAGGCCGGCGATCGCTGCTCCGAGCTGAGGCGCGCCGAGTCCGAGCGCCTCCTGCGCGCCCAACCGTTTCTCGCGGACGCGACGATCGAGGTTCAGCCCCATCGCCGAGGCGGAGTGACCCTCGACGTGCGGACGATCGACGAAGCGTCGCTGATTCTGAGCGGATCGGTGTCGAGCGACGTGCCGCAGCTCCGCGGCCTCAGAGTCGGGAGCGCCAATCTCGCCGGTTTGGGCGTCGCCACCTCGATCGGATGGCGTCACCAACCCGCGTACGACGACCGGCTTCAGCTCAGGCTGACCGACTATCAATTTGCCGGGCGCCCATACGTGCTGGCCGTGGCATCCTTGCGCGATGCCTTGGGACGGGATGACCGGGCTGAGATGACCCTGCCGTTCCGATCGGACGTGCAGCGCGTGGCGTGGCGCACGCTCGTGGGTGAGAGCCGGGGCTACGCGCAGTTCGTCGAGCGCGACAGCGGCCGTCTCGCCCTGGGATTCGGACGACAGTATTCGGAAGCAGGCGGGATCATCCGCGCGGGTCCGCCCGGCCGCCTCAGCCTCCTCGGGTTCTCCTTCACGAACGAGCGTTCCTGGCCCGACACGGCGCCCAGGCGCATCACCGAGCTCGGATTTCAGCCCGATACGGCTGGCGCCTTCGCGGGGCGTTTCGTGGAGACGAAGGCGGCGCGCGTGAACGCATTGGTCGGAGTGCGCGGGATCCGATTCATGCGCGTGCGCGGATTCGACGCCTTGCGCGGTACACAGGACGTTCCGCTCGGCCTGCAGTTCGGGACGCTCATCGGTCGAGCCGTGCCCGCGATGGGTGCCAACTCGAACGATCTTTTTTTCGCGTCGGATTTGTACATCGGCTTCGGAACGCCGCGTGTGACGTATCGTCTTCAGGCTCAGGGCGAGGGACGGCGGCTGCGCGGATCGAAGGAATGGGATGGACTAGTCGGCAGCGGACGACTCAGCCGGTACGCTCGTGTCAGCAACTCGTACACGCGAGTGTTGTCCGTCGAGTGGAGCGGCACTGAACGTGTGCTCGTCCCCCACGCGCTGTCGCTGGGCCTCCCTGACGGCGGCATCCGTGGCTTCCGAAACACAACCACGGTGGGCGGACGTCGCGGCATCGCCCGAATCGATGAACAGGTCTACCTCGGCGCTCCGTTCTCGTTCGGTGATCTCGGTTTGGCGTGGTTTGCCGACGTGGGACAACTCTGGGCTGGCGACCTGCCGTACGGCGAGCGGACGCCGGTACGCGCTTCGGCGGGAGCGAGCCTGCTGTTCGCGATTCCGATGCGCTCGACGCGGATGTGGCGATTGGAGTTTGCGGCACCGATCAATCCGGAGGTCGGCGGACGAAAGTGGGAGCTACGACTCTCGCACTCGGATCGCACGTCGTTCTTCTGGCGGGAACCGGCCGACGTCGACGCGGCGCGGGCGCGAGCGGTGCCGGCGTCCATTTATAGCTGGCCGTAAACTCCCTGTACTCGGCGCGCCTTCGGCGCGGTGGCAGTTGTCC
>JBBDXZ010000073.1:0-28755 GCA_040902075.1 Gemmatimonadaceae bacterium | reverse complement strand
CCCCCGCCGAGCACTCCTGTGTTATCGGGGCGCTGCCGACGTCTGGCTGATCATCCTTCGAATCGGCGCGACCATAAGGCCCAGAATGATGGCGGCGATGAAAAGGGACGCGGTCGTCACGGTGAAAAGGCGAGGCATCTGATCGAGCTTCTCCGGATCGACGTGCCCCCCTACCAGGCCTCCGATCAGGTTGCCCACGGCCGAGGCCAGGAACCAAATCCCCATCATTTGGCCGACGTACCGGCGCGGGGACAGCTTGGTCATCGAGGAAAGCCCGACCGGGCTGAGCGCGAGCTCACCGATGGTCTGAAAGAAATAGCTCGCCACGAGCCACCAGGCCGACACCTTTAACAACCCGCCACTCGACACCACGTTGTTGGCGGCGAAGATCATCACAAAGAAGCCGACGCCCGCGAATGCGAGACCCAACGCGAATTTGGCGGGGCTCGAGAGATCGCCACCGGGACGGCGCGAAAGCCCTACCCAGGTGGCAGCGGCCACGGGCGCGAACAGGATGACGAATAGCGCGTTGACCGATTGGAACCAGGTGGCCGGTATCTCGAAGCCGCCTATCTGGCGGTCGGTGAAGTCGCGCGCAAAAAGGTTCAGCGACGTTGGCGCCTGCTCGAACGCCGACCAGAACACCGCCGCGGCGACGAAGAGCACGGCGATGACGGCAACGCGGCGCTTCTCATCACCGGATAGCCCGCCCGCGACAAACAGGTAGATGAAGTACACCGCGGCGGTGCCCACGAGCACGTACGTCATGCTCTGGCCAATCGCCTGCGCGTTGAGCGTAACCGCGCCGGTGGCGGCCAACACGATCACTACACCGAGAAGACCCAGGCCGATGCCGAGGATGAGCTTCACCCGCCGCTCCTGCCGTTCCTGCACGACGGGATCGGGATGGCGCGTAGGGCTCATGCCGATGGGGCCCAGCGTGCGCGGCGCAAGGATGATGAACATCGCGAGCCCAAGCAGCATGCCGACGCCGGCGGCGCCGAATCCGAAATGCCAGCCCACCTGCTCGCCGAGATAGCCCGTGACGAGCTGGCCAAAGAACGCGCCGATGTTGATACCCATGTAGTAAATCGAGAAACCGGCGTCACGCCGGGCGCCGCCCTCGGGGTAAAGGTCACCCACGATCGCGGAGATGTTCGGCTTGAGCAGCCCGGTCCCCATGACGATCAGGATGAGACCGAGGAAAAACGGGACTTTGCTCTTCGCGAACATCGAGAGGCCGATCGAGATATGCCCCGCCGAGATCAGGAAGCCGCCGTAGAGAATGCCTCTCCGCAGGCCGAGCAACCGGTCGGCGACCCAACCGCCGGGGAGCGACGCGAGATAGACACCCGCCGCGTAAATCCCGACGATCGCTGACGCCTGGCCGCGCTCGAATCCAAACCCGCCATCGGCGAGCGCCGCCGACATGAAGAGCACGAGGAGCGGGCGGATTCCATAGTACGAGAATCGCTCCCACATCTCCGTGAAGAACAGCGTCGAGAGGCCACGCGGGTGTCCGAAGAACCGGGTGTCCTTCGTCCACGGCTCGTACCCGGGCGGTGGCGCGTCCGTCGCAACCGCCGCGGCCTGAGCTAGCTCCTTCGGTGACTTCTCGTTCGCCATGGGTCGGCTCGTGTTCGAGTGAGTTATTGCGCCCGTGCAGCGTTCACCGCGGCGCGCGGAATGTACCGCTCGGGAGGTTGCGTGGCACCGTTTGCCTGCTGCGTCTCCCACGATACCGACGTCGGCGGCTGTTTGATGCACGCGACGAAATGCCCGGGTGTCTTCTCCTCCAACGGCGGCACGATGGCCGCGCACGCCGCGTCCTTTCGCGGATGGTGGCATCGCGGGTGAAAGACACAGCCGGACGGAGGATTGGCGGGAGATGGCACGTCGCCCTGCAAGACGATCCGGTCGCGCTTCGCGGCGGGATCAGGCACCGGAACGGCGGAGAGCAGGGCCTGCGTGTAGGGCATGAGCGGCTCGCGATACAGGTCGTGCGCGGTCGACATCTCGACGATGTGCCCCAAGTACATGACGGCGACGCGGTCGGCGATGTGCTCGACCACCGAGAGATCGTGCGCGATGAAGAGGTAGGCGAGTCCGCGATCGCGCTGCAGATCCTGCATCAGGTTGATGACCTGCGCCTGCACGGACACGTCGAGCGCGGAGACCGGCTCGTCGCACACGATGAAGGTCGGCTCGACGGAGAGCGCGCGGGCAATCCCAACGCGCTGGCGCTGTCCTCCCGAGAACTCGTGCGGGTAGCGGTCCGCGTATTCGGGACGCAGGCCGACTTCGTCGAGCAGCTGTCGCACGCGGCGATCCGCCTCGGCGCCCTCCGCGAGACGGTGAATCGTCAACCCTTCCCGCACGATGGCGCCGATCGACATCCGCGGATTCAGTGACGAGAACGGGTCCTGAAAGATGATCTGCATCTTGCGCCTCAGCCGCCGCAACGAACCGGCATCGAGGCGCAGCACGTCCTCGCCGCCGAAGATGACCTCCCCCGCGGTGGGCTCGATGAGCCGCAGGATGGCGCGTCCCGTCGTCGTCTTGCCACACCCGGATTCTCCCACGAGTCCGAGCGTCTCACCGGGAAGCACTTCGAACGACACGCCGTCGACCGCGCGAACCACGCCTTTGCCGCCGCCGAAGATCCCCGCCCTCCGCGCGAAATGTTTCGAGAGATTGCGTACCTGGAGCAGCGGCGCCACGTGCCCGTTCGCGGGCGGCCGTGCCCGGCTGTCGGTTGTGGGTGCGCTCATAATTGCGCGACGAGCGGCTCGTGCGGACGCGCACGGCGCTCGGGCTCTTCCGCAAGAAAGCAGCGCGAGAAGTGTCCCGCCTCGACCTCATAGAGCGGCGGATGCGCGCGCTCCGTCCGCTCCCATGCGTACCGGCAGCGATCGTGAAAGCGGCAGCCGGAGGGCCAGTTGGTGGGCGGCGGCACCGTACCGGGAATCGTCTGGAGCCGCTCGCGCTCGTGCCCAACCTGCGGCATCGCGCCGAGCAGGCCTTCGGTGTACGGGTGATGCGGCGCGGCGAATATCCGATCCACAGGCGCCTGCTCGACGATCTCCCCGCCGTACATCACGATGACTCGAGACGCCGCTTCCGCGACGATCCCCATGTCGTGCGTGATCAGCAGAATCGACGTCCCGAATCGTTGCTGCAGGTCGCGCAACAGATCGAGGATCTGCGCCTGGATCGTGACGTCGAGCGCGGTCGTGGGTTCGTCCGCGATGACGAGCGCTGGCTTCATGACCAGCGCCATGGCGATGACGACGCGCTGGCGCATGCCTCCCGAGAGCTGATGCGGGTATTCCTTCGCGCGCTCCGCGGGTGCGGGGATTCCGACCAGCTCGAGCATCTCCACGGCGCGTTTCCACGCGTCTCGCTTCGACGCCTTTTCGTGGACGCGAGCCACCTCCGCAATCTGATAGCCCACGGTGAACACGGGATTCAGAGCGGTCATCGGCTCCTGAAAGATCATCGCGATGCGGTTCCCGCGCACGCGTCGAATCTCCTCGTCGGACAGCTGCAACAGATCGCGACCCTCGAACAGCATCCGGCTGTCGGGCTCGATCCGGCCCGGCGAAGCGATCAGCCGGAGAATCGAGAGCGCGGTGACGGATTTTCCGCAGCCCGACTCCCCCACCAGACCGACAGTTTCACCGGCTCCTATCTGGAACGACACTCCGTCCACCGCGCGGGCGACGCCGGCATCGGTGTAGAAGTAGGTACGCAGGTTCTCGATGGAAAGCAGCGGATCGGGCATGCGTGAGCGCGAAGATTACTTGACGGCCGTCGTCAGTGCTGCAGTCCGCGTGCCGAGCGGAGCGCCGGGAAGGTGCCGTGGGTCCAGCGAGGCGCGCAAGGCATCGCCCAGGATGTTGAAACACAAGACGGTTGTGACGATCACGACCCCTGGAAACAACGCCGCCCACCAGGTGCCGGCGAACGCTTCTGTACCATCCTGAAACATGGTTCCCAGGCTCGCGGCGGGCTCCCGGGCTCCGATCCCGATGTACGAGAGGCCGGCTTCCAGTACGATGACGCTGCCGATGCCGAGCGTCGTCGAGACGATCACCGGCCCGAGGACATTGGGAAGCACGTGTCGCAGCATGATCCGCGCGCCACTCGCGCCCAGCGACCGTGCGGCCACGACGAATTCTCGCTCTCGGACGGCGAGAGCCTCCGCGCGGACCAGGCGGGACACTCCAAACCAGCCGGTGGCACCGAGCAGAATGACGAGCATCCAGACCGGGACGGGACTCCAGAGCGCGAGAATCGCGATCAACAGGAGGACGCGCGGGATCGAGAGGAACGCGTCGAGCAGTCGCATCAGGATGGCGTCCAGCGCTCCCCCAGCCATCGCGGCCGTCAATCCATACAGCGTTCCGATGATCGCGGAGACGATCACGGCGAGTGTCGCGAGGGAGAGTGAAACGCGGGCTCCGTAGAGTACGCGACTCAGCACGTCGCGGCTGAACCGGTCGGTTCCAAAGGGGTTCGCCAGCGACGGCGCATGGTTCTTCATCGCCACGATGTCGATCTGGTGCGACGGTGAGTACGGCGCGATCACTGGGGCGAGCAGAGCGGCCAGGTACAGCACCGCGAGCACGATCAACGCGACCCGTTGGGTGGTGCCGAGTCGCCTCACCCCGGTCGAGATCCCGCGAAGCCGTTCAGCGAACACGAACTCTCGGGTCCGCAAACCCGTACGCGATGTCGGCGAGCAGATTGCCGAGCACGACCATCGCCGCCCCGATCACGACCGACGCCACCACCAGTGGGTAGTCTCGAACGCCGATCGCGTTGATGAGCAGCAGCCCCATGCCGGGCCAGGAGAACACCTTCTCCACGAAGACCGCGCCGCCGAGCAACGCGGGAAACGCGAGACCGGCCAGGGTGATCATCGGAAGCAGCGCGTTGCGAAACGCATGGCGTCCAACGACGGTGTTTTCGTCCAACCCTTTCGCGCGCGCCATGCGGACGAAATCCGAAGGGAGCACCTCGAGGAGCGCGGCGCGCTGGTATCTGGCGATCAAGGCCGTGATGAGCAAAACGAGCGTTGTGAGTGGTAGGATGAGATGCTGAATGCGGTCCCACGCGGCTCGACCAGGACTCATGTAATCGTGCATCACGGTGTCCACCATGCCGCCGGCTGGCAGAATGGGAAGCCAGTATGCGAAGGTGAGCAGGAGCATGAGCGCCAGCCAGAAATCAGGGAGCGAATAGACCAACAGGGAGACGCCGCTCGACGCGCGCGCCCGCAACTTTCTCCAGTGCCGGATCTCGTAGACGCCGAGTCTGACGCCGAGCACGAAGCTGATACCGAGCGCCAAACCCATCAGGAGCAACGTCCTGGGGAGGGCGTCGCCGAGTGCCCGAGTGACGGGGGTCTGCATCAGGTGTGAAAAGCCGAGATTGCCTCTCGCGGCGTTCGCGAGATATCGTGCGTACTGTTCGAGCACGGGACGGTCGTAGCCGAATGCGGCGCGCATACGAGCGCGCACCTCCTCCGGAATTCTCTGGTTGTCGAAGGCGAATGGATCGCCGGGCGCGAGGTGGAGCAGAAAAAACGCGATTGTCGTCACGAGAAACAGGACGACGACCGCGTGCAAAAGGCGGACGGCGACTAGGCGCCGCACGGGTTAGGGCTGCGTGGGTCGCAGCCCAATACGATCGCGCTCGATGCGCTCGTTCTCCGGAATCCACCAGTCGCCCAGGTTGGCCCACCATGCGTCCGCGCGCATGCCTTCGGGCCGAATGCGTTTGTGCGCAGCGGCTAAGCTCAGCACGTCGTAGAGCCACACCGCGGGTGCGTCATCTACGATCGTCTGCGTGGCCCGGTTGAAGTGCTGGTCACGCTGCACAGGGTTGAAGGCGTTGCCGGCCGAATCGAGCAATGCGTCAAACGCCCTGTTGGAATAGCGCAGGTAGTTCTTCCCAGTCGGCGGCATGGCGGCGGTGGACCAGTCGCCCTTGGCGGCGCTGCGCGTGGGATCTGTGCCGATCCCGTTCAACACGGCGTCGAAATCCCCCGCGGGCAAGCGCGTGCTGAACGTCGCGATATCCGCCGACTCGATGCTGGCGTTCACGCCGATGGACTTCAGCTGCTCCTGAATCAGCACGGCATAGCGCATCCGCGGTCTACTCGAGGTCGGAACCAGAATGCCAAACGACAGCGGCCGGCCGTTTCTGGTCCGCATTCCGTCACTGGCGGCGCGCCAGCCCGCGGAATCGAGCAAGGCGGAAGCGCGCACCCGGTCGAACGGAGGGAGGGCCACCGTGGTATCCGCCAACGGTCTCGAGAGCGGGCCAACGCCGAGCATGCCGCGCGCGTCGAACACGTTCCGCAACATCGACTGCCGATCGAGCGCCATCGAAATCGCCTGGCGCACGCGCCGATCTCCGAAGATCGGGTGCGGCATCGACACGCGCTTGGGATCACGCTGATTCATGCCGAGATACACGTATTGGAGGACCGGCACCGGTACGGCGCGCACCGTGGCGCTGCTGTCGACGCGGGACAGCACATCGGGAGGGATCGTCTCGAAATAGTCCGCCTGTCCGCTGAACAGCTGTGCGAGGGCGCCGTTCACGTCCGCCGCAAAGGCCATGATCACGCGATCGAGCTTGGGACGGCCGCGACGATGCGTCGTATCCGCGATGATCTCGTACCGTATGCCCGGATCGAAGCGCGCGAAGCGAAAACGGCCCGAGCCCACGGGGTGAGTCGCCGCCTCGGACGTGGCGAGCCTCTCACGCGGAATATCCTTGAGAATGTGCTCCGGCAAGATCGTGGCTTGATGAACGATGTCGTAGAACTGTTCGGGCGTGCGCCTTCGGAACCACACAACGGCGGTCAGGGAGTCCCCTATAGAGACGGAATCGATGTTCGTCATCGCGGAGGTGTATTCGGTGGCCGTCTTGGGATCCTTGAGAAGATCCACCGTGAATCGTACGTCGCTCGCGCGAACCGAGCGTCCGTCGTGCCATTTTGCGCGGGGGTCAATCGCGAAAGCGATCGACAACGAATCGGGCGCCCATTGCCAGCTTCTCGCGAGTCGAGGCGAGAATCCGCGATCGCCTACGGTGTTCAGCTCGGAACCGACCTCGGCGAGCCGCTCGTATACGTTGTCCGCGAGCAGGCGTCCCATCATGTCGCTGGCGTGCGGTGGAAACATGGACGCCGATCCCGTTCCGGCCACGGCGATCACCAACGTGCCGCCGGTGTCTCCGGAGCCTCCGCCGGCTCCACTCGTACGGTCAGCGCAGGCCGCGGCGAAGAGGACCACCAAGACAAGCGCTGACCAGAGAAGGCGCATGACGAAACCTAGGCGTGAACCAGCGAGAAAAACATTTGGAGGAGCGTGGCCTCGAACTACGCTCGAACTACGCTCGAACTACGATACCAAGTCAGGCTGTACCGTCAAGCGATCAGCGTCGCCAAGTCCACGAATCGTCTGCGTACGTGACGCGCAGTCGCTCGACGTCGCGTTCCAGTTCGTTATCGGGACAGAGCGGCTCCGGCCTTACCCCAATGGCAATCCGGAGTGATTCCAGTATCGGCACCGACACCTCTTCAATTGAGGGCTCACGCCCCAACGACTCCCCCAATGTCGCGGCGGCCGGCATGGCATCCCACGGCGCCTTCATGAGCTGCGCAATCCTGGGCTGATCGTCCCGCACGAGAATCGACCCGTGCTGTAGAAGGCTTCCTCCGTGACGCCACTGCGCACTGCCGACGAGCTTTCTGCCGGCCACGACGATTTCCCGCGCGGCGGGGACGTCGAAGCAGGGGCGCAAGCCGGGTGACATCGAGGTCGTCTCAGACGCTCGACCAGCCCGTACTCCCAGGCGCGCCAGTCCCCCCAGCAAGACGTCATTTACGAAGTCATACGCCGCGTGCGCCTGGGCGACATCAGTGAGTGGAAGGGTAGCGCTGTAGGTGATCTCATGATCGTGCAGCAGAGCGCGTCCGCCGGTAGGCCGGCGCACAAAGTCCACTCCCATCTTGCGCGCCGCCCTCAGGTCGTAGCACCCCCTGGCGCGCTGGTTTCTCCCGAGCGAAAGCGTTGGCGCGGACCAACCATAGACGCGGAATACGGCCTCGCCAGTTCGAGCCGCCCGGCGCATGAGCGCCTCGTCCAGAGCCATGTTGTAGACGCCATTTGCCGGAGCGGTCAGGTGGAAATGCCAGCGCATTGCCGGAAGCATAGCTTTAGGCCCATGACTGCGACCACCTCGCCTACGCTGGCGCGCGGCGCCACTGATTCCTTTGTGCCCCGACATATCGGACCCAACGCAGCCGAAACCCACGCCATGTTGGCGCTCCTCGGGTACGACAACCTCGATGCCCTGATCGACGCCGCGGTGCCGAAGCGCATCCGCATGTCGAAACCGCTTGCCATACATCAGGAGAGGAGCGAGTTCGAAGCCCTTCGCATCATGCGACAGATCGCGTCTCGGAACGAGCTGTATCGCTCGTACCTCGGCATGGGTTACCACGATTGCTTCACCCCGCCGGTCATCCAGCGGAACATTCTCGAAAACCCGGGATGGTACACGGCCTACACGCCGTATCAGGCGGAGATTGCGCAAGGGCGCCTCGAAGCGCTGCTGAATTTCCAAACGATGGTGATGGACCTGACCGCGATGGAGATCGCGAACGCGTCCCTGCTTGACGAAGCGACCGCAGCGGCCGAAGCGATGGGTCTCGCGCACGCGGTGAAGGGGGAGAAGCGTTCGCGCTATTTCGTGAGCGACGAATGCCATCCGCAGACAATCGATGTCGTGCAGACCCGTGCTGACGCACGGGGCTGGACGGTGGTCGTCGGCGACTGGAGGACTTTCGAGTATGACGAGCGCACCTTCGGGGCGCTCGTCCAGTATCCGACGACCGACGGGGCGGTCGTCGATTACCGCGAGTTCTGCGAGAGAGCGCACAAAAACGGCGCTCTGGTCACGGTCGCCGCCGATCTCCTCAGCCTCGCGCTCCTGTCGCCACCCGGAGAGTGGGGCGCGGACGTGGTCGTCGGGAACTCACAGCGCTTCGGAGTTCCCATGGGGTTCGGCGGGCCCCACGCCGCGTTCTTTGCGACCCGCGATGAATTCAAGAGGCAATTGCCCGGACGGATCATCGGCGTCTCCCGCGACGCCGACGGGCGCCCGGCGCTTCGGATGGCGCTCCAGACGCGCGAGCAGCACATCCGGCGCGAGAAGGCGACGAGCAACGTCTGCACCGCTCAGGTGTTGCTCGCGGTGATCGCGGGGATGTACGCGGTCTATCACGGTCCCGACGGCATCACCGCGATCGCGCGGCGCGTGCATCGCTACGCAGAGGCCCTTGCGCGAGGCGTCGAACGGCTGGGGTACACCGTGAAACACGACGCCTTCTTCGACACGGTGCGCGTCGAGGTCGGGAAGGGGGTGGCGGCGTCCATCGTGGGTCGGGGCAGGGACGAGAAGATCAACCTGCGCCGGCTCGGCGACGACGCGGTGTGTGTCGCGCTCGATGAAACGGTGACCGAGTCCGACCTGCGCGATCTCCTGTCCGTCTTTTCCGTCGGGAAGCGCGAAGCACCGGAGCTCGACGCGTTGCTGGCGGAGGTGGACGACCGCTACGACGAACGTTTCGCGCGCACGAGCCTGTTCCTCACGCATCCCGTGTTCAACACGCACAAATCCGAGACCGAGATGTTGCGCTACATGCGCAAGCTGGAGTCTCGCGACCTGTCGTTGGCGCACTCGATGATCCCGCTCGGCTCCTGCACGATGAAGTTGAACGCGACCGCCGAGATGTTCCCCGTCACGTGGCCCGAGTTCGCGAAGCCGCATCCCTTCACGCCACTGGATCAGCTGAAGGGGTATCAGGAGCTGTTCGCGAACCTGGAGCGCGCACTCGCCGAGATTACCGGGTTCGCCGGCGTATCGTTGCAACCCAACGCAGGTTCCCAAGGGGAATACGCGGGACTTCTGGTCATCCGCGCGTACCATGCATCACGAAAGGAGCCACACCGCGACATCTGCCTCATCCCGCAGTCGGCCCACGGAACCAATCCGGCGAGCGCGGTGATGGCGGGCATGCGAGTGGTGGTCGTGAAGACCGACGCGAACGGGAACATCGACCTCACGGACCTCCGCGCCAAAGCAACCGAGCATGCCATAAACCTTGGCGCGATCATGGTGACGTATCCGTCGACGCACGGCGTGTTCGAGGAGTCCATCGTGGACGTCTGCAAGGTCATCCACGAGCATGGCGGCCAGGTGTATCTCGACGGGGCGAACATGAACGCCATGGTCGGTCTGGCGCGGCCGGGCGACATCGGCGGTGACGTCTGCCATCTGAATCTGCACAAGACGTTCTGCATTCCGCATGGCGGCGGCGGGCCCGGCATGGGGCCGATCGGCGTCGCGAAGCACCTCGTGCCGTTCCTGCCGGGGCACGCGGTGGTGACGCTGCCGGGCGAGCGGACCGGAGCGGTGTCGGCCGCGCCGTGGGGCAGCGCCAGCATCCTTCCCATCTCGATGATGTACATCGACATGATGGGCGGGGAAGGCCTGACGCTCGCCACCAAGATGGCGATCCTCAACGCCAATTACATCGCGAAGCGGCTCGAACCGCACTATCCCGTGCTGTACAAAGGCGCGCACGGTCTCGTCGCGCACGAGTGCATCGTCGATCCGCGCGCCTTCAAGACGTCCGCCGGTGTGGAGGTCGAAGACATCGCGAAGCGGTTGATGGACTATGGCTTTCACGCGCCGACCGTCTCATTCCCTGTGGCGGGCACGCTCATGATCGAGCCAACCGAGAGCGAGCCGAAAGCGGAGCTGGACCGGTTCTGCGATGCGCTGATTCAGATTCGTGAAGAGGTTCGCGAGATCGAGTCAGGCACGGCGGACAAAAAGGACAACGTCCTCAAGAACGCTCCGCACCCGGTGCGTCGGGTGGTCAGCGACAGTTGGCAGCATCCCTACTCGCGCGAGCAAGCCGCGTTTCCGGTCGAGTGGGTCCGCGAGCACAAGTTCTGGCCGACGGTGGGACGCGTGGAGAGCGCGTACGGCGACCGGAACCTGGTCTGCTCGTGTCTCCCGACGGACGCGTACGCTGAAGCCGTCGTCGGCGGCTCGGGATGACGCCGGCTACTCCCCCACGTGCGCCGCGTACTCGTCGGCTTTGAGCAGCTCCTCCTTCTCCGACGTGTCCGCCAACTTGATCTTGACCATCCACCCGGCATCGTACGGTGAGCTGTTCACGAGCTGCGGTTCTTTCTCCAGCTTCGCGTTGACCTCGACGATTTCGCCCGAGACAGGGGAGAACAACTCGGAGACTGCCTTGACGGCTTCGATCGTCCCGAACACGTCGTGCTTGTTGAAGCTGGACCCGACGGAGGGCATCTCGAGGTACACGATGTCGCCGAGCTCGCCCTGTGCGTAGTCGGTAATGCCGACGACCACCACGCTGGGATCTTTCGTGGACATCACGTACTCGTGGTCTTCGGTATAGAGCAGGTCCTTCGGAATTTCGGCCACGGCGACTCCGTTCAGGAAGGCGAGGGAACGCGCCGGAGTCTATTCGCGCCGGAGACCTAGTTCAAGGAACGCCCGCGGTCTGCCTGGTCTCGGCGTCCTGAACGAGCGAGGCCCACACATCGTTCACCTGGCGCTCCAGCTCCGTCAGCGTCCCGGCGTTGTCGATCACGAAGTCGGCACGGGCCCGCTTGAGCTCCGCCGGCATCTGCGCCGCGATCATTTCCATCGCTTCGGTCTCGCGCAGGCCACGATCGCTCACGAGTCGTTCCAGTCGCAGCGGCCGAGGCGCATCGACCAACAGGATGCGCTCGAAGTGATCCGCCATCTTCTTCTCGAAGAGCAGTGGAATGTCACACACGACGATGCGATCGCCGCGCGCCCGCGCCTCGTCGGTGCGCAGCTGGCGAAGCCGTTCCACTTCCGGATGTACGATGTCGTTCAGCGCTTCGAGCTCTTTCGGGTTTCCGAAGACCGCACGCCGCAGCGCCGCGCGATCGAGATGGCCATCGGGTGCGAGCACCGACGTGCCCCACCGCCGGACGATCGCATCGAACGCTTTTGAGCCGCGCTCGACCGCGCGGCGCGCGAGGACGTCCGCGTCGATGATGGTGGCGCCGCGCTCCGACAGCAGCTGCGCCACAGTCGACTTTCCGCTGGCGATATTACCCGTAAGACCGACGAGCAGCATGATCCTCGACCGAGCGTTGACATGTGGTCCGGGGTCGCCAAGCTACGGGCACGACACGGGAGCGTCAACGATTATGAACAAACAGGTGAATATGAAACGGAAATCACGGGTTAACGGCGGGGATTCCGGCGACGCCAAAGTCCCTACCAACCCTGAACTTGAAACTCTCGTAAGACGGCAACTCGAGCTCATCGGCGAAAGCCCCGAGCGGGAGGGGCTCCAGGAGACGCCGGGCCGCGTCGCCCGCAGCCTCACGTGGCTGACGAAGGGCTACCGCACCTGTGTCGAGGACGTCGTCGGGAACGGCATCTTCAAGTCGGAGGGCCACAACAACATGGTGATGGTGCGCGACATCGAGCTCTACTCGATGTGCGAGCACCACATGCTCCCGTTCTTCGGCAAGGCGCACGTCGCATACATCCCCAACGGGCGCATCGTCGGGCTGTCGAAGATTCCCCGTATCGTGGAAGTGTTCGCACGCCGCCTCCAGGTGCAGGAGCGGCTTACTGAAGAGATCGCCAGCGCCCTGGAGGACGTGTTGAAGCCGAGCGGCGTCGGCGTCGTGATCGAGGCCTTTCACCTCTGCATGATGATGCGGGGCGTGGAGAAGCAGAACTCGAAGACGATCACGAGCGCGCTCCGCGGTGGGTTCAAGGACGATCCCAAGACGCGCGAGGAATTCCTGTACCTCGCGTACGCGAAAGGGACGTCACTCTGATCGTTACCGGTCGTTACCGGGGCTCGCGGCTGACGACGAGGGGCAGCGCGACCTGATCTTCGTCGCGTCTGGGCACGCGGTGACACGCTCGGCAGCGCGCCTCGTACGCTTCCTGTCCACCGACCATGATGGTCGGTGAGTCGTAGCGCGCCGGCTTGCCGTCGATGAGCCGCTGGTTGCGGCTCGCGGGCCCGCCGCACACGACGCAGATCGCATGGAGCTTGTCCACGAGCTCCGCGATCGCAAGGAGCTGGGGCATCGAGCCGAATGGCTCCCCCCGAAAGTCCAGATCGGTTCCGGCGATAATCACCCGGATTCCGCGCTGCGCCAACGATGTCGCGAGCTCGACGATGCCTTTGTCCAGAAACTGCGCCTCGTCGATTCCGACAACCTGTGTATCGCCCGCGATCCGGGCGACGATCTGTTCGGTCGTATCCACGGGAACCGCTTCCACCGTGCGGCCATCATGACTCGATACCTGGTAGATCCCGGCGTATCGGGCATCGAGATGCGATTTGAACACCTGAACTTTTTTTCGAGCGATGACCGCCCGCCGCATCCGGCGAATCAACTCCTCGCTCTTGCCGCTGAACATCACTCCGCTGATGACTTCGATCCATCCGCCGGTCGACGGAAAGGGCATATCCGAGATCATGACCGAGACTATGAGTCCTCCCGACGAGGACGGACCCGGTCGCGCGGCGGGCGGCTGCCGCGATCGCGTGGCGGGCCGGATGGGCGGGGAGGGCGACTGCCGCGATCGCGAGGCGCGCTATCTCGCCCGCTGCCGTCGCGCCGGGGGCCCCGATCCCGACCGCTGCGCTCTTCGTCCACTTTCACGAGCGCTCGCCGGCCTCGGATGGAAACCCCGTTCATTTTCGACACGACCGCGTTTGCCACCGAGGTCGCGACCTCGACCGTCGAATGTCGCTCGCGCACCTCCACGCGTCCGAGCTCGGATTTCGAGATCCCGGCCTCGTTCGTGATGGCACCGACCAGGTCCCCGGGCCGAACGTTGTCCATCTCGCCGACGTTGAGGTACAAACGTGTCATCGGCGTCGTAGCCGCAGCAGCCGAAGGGCTTTGCGGCTTCGCCCGTTCGGCTTCGAGGAGACGCAGCGCGGCCGCCGCCACCTCCGTCCCGTCGAAGTCGGCCAGCAGCGGTTCGAGCGCGAGCAACTCACGGCTGTACTGACCCGTCGACAGCACATCGCGAAGCTCGTCACGTACGCTCTCCTCGCGGGTTCGTGCGCGCGCGGCTGCTTCCGGTAACGCCAGTGGAGTCACGACACCGCCCGCAAGCCGGCGCAATGCGGCGATCTGCCGCGCCGCCACCAGCGCGATCGTACGCGCTGTCGAGCGTCCCGCGACGAGCTTCTGCAGCTCCTCGGCGGTCGAGGGTAGGTCGTAGAGCACGATCAGCTGCGCATCGGTGGCCGGCATGTCGGCCGCGCAGACTGTGCTCGCATCTCCGCCGTAACCCAGCGATCGCAGGAGCGCGTCCACCGCGGCGCGAGACTCGGGATTTCGCGCCACGATGGCCGCGGATTCCGGATCGAACGCGTCCAGAATGCGGCGGACCGCCGCGAGACGCGCCGATTCCCCCACGGCGACATACGAAAGCGATACCGGCGATACGGGCTCGCCCGAGGTGGGCTGCATCTTCCGCGCACGCCGCGCGTAACGCTCCACGAGCTGATCGACTGCCGGTGTCATCGCGCCAGCCAACACCATGCGGGGGGCGTCCTTGGGCAGCTCGGCCATGATCGTCTCGAGCGAAGTGGTGGCCGAGTGGTTCAGGTCTTCCACCCACGCGAGCACGACCGCGTGCACGCCATCGAGTTTGAGCGCGGCAGCGTGCAACAACTGCCCGAGCGTGACGGGCGAACCGACGACAATGTGGGCGGGCGCGGACCGATGAACGCGAGCCGCGCGGCGCACGTCGGTCGCGGCCAGGACACGGAGGCCTCGGGTCGCTGCCGCGGGGGCGATGCGGCCCGCGACACCAACGGCGGCTTCCGCGTCATTCGTGATGACGAGCAGGCGCGGCCCCCCCCCGGTCGCGTCCGCATCGAGACGATCCAGCAGCGGTTCGATCGCCACGGCGGCCGCCTGCCAATCCTCGGGCATCACATGGAGCTGGTTCTGCCCCCGCGTCACGCCGGGTGTGGCGGCGCTGTCCTGTTCGTGTTCCACTGCGTCCTCAGGGTACCCGTGAGTCGGCGCCAGGGCGCCGCCGAAAAAGATAGCCCACCGCCCGCCCGTGCACCGTCTGGTCCATCGGTGGAACCATCGGTATTGTTTATCCCGCCTCGGTTGGAGCGAGGGGATGGGGCCGCAACGCCGCGGCACCCCTGGCGACCGTTTGGGTTTCGACGGTCGTCGCTGCGGTCGAAATTGGCTGGACTCGCAAGGGAGTCGCGTCGTGAAAATCCCGATTCAAGTCGAACCTGCCGATGGGGGAGGGGCGTCGCCGGCCGTCGAATATCGGTGGGATCCAGATACCGAGATCCTGTCGGCCCAGCTGAACCCCCGCACAACCGGCACGGGCATGTCGGGGTCCGTCGAGGTCGAGGGCGTCGACGGCTCGTGGCTGATTCTCGACGTGTCCGCTGGGCGCATCAACGGCGTTGAAGTGGCCGTCTGGCCGGAAGTGAATAAGCGGAACTCGCTCAGGCCGCCCGGAACGGTCGAGGACGGACACGTGCTGCTACCGTCGCGGCGTTCGCAACCCGGCGTCGCGTCGGTCGAGGTCGAGACGGCGCTGCTCGCGGAAGCCGACGAGGCCGAGCGGGTCTTTCATTTCACGCTGGGCAAGGAGCGGCGAACGCGAACGGTGCGTCTCGCGCGCGATCTGCTCCTCGATCTCGACGGCGCGAGCAATCTCGCGGGACTGTGGATGCTCAACGTGCCTCCGTTCCCGGCGCCCGCGTGATCACGACCATCGTTCTCTGCCGCGTCGAGCCCAGCGTGATCCCGAAGGCGGCTCGCGCGCTGGCGGGCGTGGACGGCGTCGATGAGGTCTACTCCGTCTCGGGGGAATGGGATCTCGTCGCGATCGTGCGGGTGCCGCAGTACGAGGATATCGCCCGCGTCGTCACGGAGGTCTTTCCAAAGGTGCCGGGGCTCCAGCGCACCCAGACGCTGACGGCGTTTCGCGCGTACTCGAAGAACGACGTCCAGCAGGCCTGGGACATCGGAGGGGGCGGGTGAGACAGCAGCGTGATCGAGCGTATGCGGCCTACGCGATCTTTGCCGCGAGCGTGCTGGTGATGAGCCTCATGAACGTAACGCCCGTTCCGGAAGGGTTTCAGGACATTGCCAACATGCTCGGAGAGATTGTCAGGGGCACGATCTTCTTGGTGGGTCCGATCGTGCTCGTTGTGGCCCTGGTGTACTCCATAAAGTTGTGGCGCGACCGCAGTTTGGTTTTCCTCGGTGTATGCGCTCTGGTGATGGTAGGAGCAGTGATCGCGGAGGCCGCGCTCTCCCGATCCGCGGTGAACGCAATCGGGTTGATCTGCGGGGCGCTGGGACTCGCGTTGTCCGCCCGATGGTTTCTCGTGGCCAGACGTGCTGTCGCGTAGCCGTTCTCCTGCGTTCGGCCCGACAACTAGTTAGGATGCTCGGGTGACCACGATGCTGGCGCCTGCCCCCGGCTACGGCGCCACGTTCACCGATGTTCGGCGTCGTCTTGCCGCCCTGATGCAGGGCGCCCCGCCGGTCGCGTCTCCCGTTCCGCTGGAGCTCGTGTCCCGCGGAGTGCAGGACGCCCCGACGTTGCGAGCCGCCGAGCCACTGGAGGCGGGCGACATGCGCGCGCACGCCGTCACCGGAGCGCGCGCGCCGCGATTCGCGGCCTTTCTCGACGGCGCGCAGCGGAGTCTCGTGCTCTGGGCCGGCGGCGTGCCCGTGGTTCACGGCACGGTCGCGGCAGTGATCCGCCGGCGAAACGAGCGCCGAATGACGACCTGGCGCGCGCCGGTCTTGCGAAGGGCGCTCTACGCCCCGATGTCGCTGCTGCCGCGCGATTGGAGCGAAGCAATGGCGGCAACGGACCTTCCGGTCGTGGACACCCTGGCGAGGCGGACGCCGGAGTCGGGACATCCGTTCGAGCTTCAGGAGATCGCCTATCAGTCGGTGCTCGCCGATCGAGAAATCGTCGAGAAGGAACTGGCGGAAACCTGGTGCGACGACTCCACGCAGCATCTGTTCATCGATGGCGGCATCAGCGGCAGCAAGCGGGTCGCGCGTGCGCCGGTCGCGGTGGGCGTGGTGAAGAGCCACCAGAAACTGTATGTCCGCGCCGAAGATCTGCCGCTGGTCATGCGGCTTCAGCCGGGCGAGCGCTCGAGCGTGGTTCGCATCGCGGAATCGAAACGTGCGCCCGTCGCGAGCTGGTATCTGCGCCTTCGCGACGCCACCGGTTACGATCCATTCTGGGGGCTGGTGCGCATCGAGATCGCGGAGGGACAGGGACCACGGCGCGAGGCTGGGGTCGGCGAGCGCGCCGACGAGGTGTCCAGGTGGGTCCTTGCCGAAGCGTTGCCGCTCTCCGTGCCGGACGCGCGATGGGACAAGATGGTCTATGGCATTCGCGACTGTGAGGAGTACCTGCGGGCGATTCAATGAGTGAGCTGACGATGGGCCGGGTCGTTGCCACCGAGAAACGGCCGAACACCGCCCACGAGTTTCACTTCTGGACGGCGATCGACTCGCCGATCGGCATCGGAACGATCGTGAGAGTCGACGGTGACACGCCGATCGCGGGGCAGCTGCCGCGGGTTTACGGCGTCGTCGTCGAGGGATTCAGCAACACCGATCTCCAGGCGCCTATACACGACGTGCTCGGCCACGACGGTACGCCGGACGGCGCTTCCGTGGCCGCGACGCAGCGCGCCGAGATTCGACTCTACACGGCACACGTCCTTCGCCAGATCCCCGAAGAGCCGTTGCAGCCCGTGCCGATGGGGAAAGTCGTCCTCGCGTCCGACGCAGACGTATCGGTGGCCCTGCGAATGGACACCTACCTCCAGCCCGGGTCGCATACCGGGATTCCGATCGGCATCTACCGCGCGGGAGCGATGGAAGCGCCGATCTACCTCGACGCGGATTTTCTGTTGGGGCCCGAGGCCGCCCATCTGAACATCACCGGCGTCTCGGGACTGGCGACGAAGACGAGCGCGGTGGAGTGGTTGCTCGCATCCATCTTCGCGCACTTCCCCGGGCAGAAGGGCTCCGTGGCGGCGATCTGTTTCAACGTGAAGGGACCCGACCTCCTGTTTCTCGATCAGCCGGGGACGCTCGAGGACGCCGATCGCGCGATCTACGACAAGCTCCAGGTCAACGCCGCGCCATTCGAGCGCGTCCGGTATTTCGCGCCCTACACGGCGAAAGGGTTCACGCTCAACACGCTGCGCTCGAACGAGCAGCTCGCGCACAACGTGACCCCGCTCACGTGGGGCTTGAACGAGGTGATGCAGTTCGCGGAAGTCCTCCTGAACAAGGACGACATCGACGCGAAAGCGGACGCGTTCATCGACTTTTTGCAGGAGCGCGTGATCGGACGTGAGTTCCATGAGACGCCGCTGTCCACGCCACACCGCGTTCGGACCTTCGGCGAGCTCGAGGCCTTCTTCCGCGACCTGCTGCGCGGCATGGAGGACCGTTCCGGCGGCGAGCACTGGCGCACGCACCACGTCGCGACCATTCGCAAGGTTCGCAATCGGCTCTCGAATATCTCCACGCGATGCGCCGGCCTGGTGACGGACGAAGGGACCGTGAGCGACCTGCCCTTCGGGAGCTTCCAGGACAGAACGGTGTACGTAGTGGACGTCGCCTCGCTCGAGGAGGACGCGCAGGATCTGATCTTCGCTCGCGTGGTTTCAAAGTTGCGCGAGCACCTCGAGCGGCGTGATTTGGGGGTGAGCCACGTCGTGGTATTCGTCGACGAGCTCAACAAATACGCGCCGGGAGATGGGCCGGAGACCTACGTTCGCAAAATGTTGCTCGACATCTCGGAGCGAGGACGGTACCTCGGGCTCGTCTTGTTCAGCGCGCAGCAGTTCCGGTCGCAGGTGCATCGGCGGGTGGTCGGCAACTCCGGCACGGCGCTGTACGGCCGGATGGACATGGACGAGCTGGCGACGCCCGGCTACGCGGTGCTGAGCCCCGCGATCAAGACGAAGCTGGCCACGCTGGAAAAGGGACAACTGATGGTGCGTCATCCGCACTTTGCTCAACCGATTTTCGTACGATTCCCTCGCCCCGCCGTGTTGCGCGGCCGCGACGGCGCGGAGCGCTTTCCGCAGGCGGGTGACATTTCGCTCGACGTCGCGGTCATGCGGTCGCTGCGCCCGCTCGATGCATCCATCTCGCTCGATTGGGTCAAGCGCACGATCGCGGGGCACGAGGAGACCGACGTCATTCGAGCGCGCAACGTGACGGTGCAGACGCGGCCCGAGCGCGTGCAGCCCTTCTTCGAGTCGCAATTCCGCCGCATCGTTCCCACGGATGCGCCGGCGCGCCAGGCACCGGTGCCCATTCGATCGTTGCCCAGCGACGACCCGTACGGATTCTAGATGTCGCGTCTTCGATTGCCTCTCGCGCTGCTCCTCTTTGCCGCGTCGGACGCGCGTGCCCAGCGCCTGGTGCTCGAGCTTCGGCCGCACTTCGGCGACACGGTGCGCATGCGCTTCGATCAAACGACCGAGATGAGCGGCACGCGCAAGGGCGTCGCCACCAAAGCGGTCGTCACGACGCTGCGGATGTTCTCGCGCGCGATCGTGGAGAGCAGCTCCCCGGCGTCGGCGCTCATTCTCGCCATCACGGACTCGGTGGACGTGCGCACCACGGACGAGCGGGCGCGGCCGCTTGCGTCGGAGACGCAGCGCCTGCTCGCGGGACGTCAAATGCGCTTGCGGCTCTCGCCGGACGGCACCGTCGGCGTCGCTGACCAGCAGCCCAACGTGCCGAAAGAAGTCAGCGAGCTCGTGGCGGTGATGCCGGCGTCCTTCCCGCGCGGGTCCGTCGCGGTTGGCGATACGTGGCTCCGCGAAATGCCGATTCCGCCGTCGGCGACTTTCGGCGTGCCGCTCGGCGGCGTCGTGAAGGCCGCGTTCAAGCTCGACTCCATCTCGGAGGACGCCGAGGTGGCCTACCTCAGTATGCGCGGCTCACTCCAGCAGGTGGCCGAACAATCGGGCGTCAACAGCGGCGCGCTCACCGGGTCCGTGAATGGCAGCATGGTGGTGGATCGCCGCCGTGGTTGGCTCTCGGAATCGCGCTTCCTGCTCCAGATGCGCGCGACCGTCGCCTCAGTCGGCGCCAAAGGAGCCGCCACCGATCCCATGCAATTCCGCATGAAGATCACGCAGCACATGCGCGTCTCCGACAAGCGATAGCGACACCCGGGCGCTAAATTGGTCGAGAGCGCGCCTGGCTGCCGCCTTCGGCGAGTCGGCGGGTCGGCGCCCTGCCGCCGCGCATGCGCCTCGTTCATCTCTCGGACATACATCTCGGGTACCGCCAGTATCAGCGCCTCACTCCGACTGGGATCAATCAGCGCGAGTGGGACGTCGCCAACACGTTTCGCCAGGCGGTGGACCGGATCATCGCGCTGCGGCCCGAGGTCGTGCTCGTCGCGGGCGACGTGTTCCATTCCTCGCGGCCGACGAACGCGGCCATCCTGCATGCGTTCCGCCAGTTCCTGCGGATCAGGGCCGAGCTCCCGGACACCGCCGTCGTCATGGTGGCGGGCGATCACGACACGCCCCGCACCACGGAGAGCGGCAGCATCATGGGTTTGTTCGAGCAGATCGGAATCCGAGTCGCGGCTGGCGAACCACGGCGGTTTGCGATCCCCGAGCACGACCTCGCCGTGCTTGCGGTGCCGGACGGCCCAACTCCGGAGCTCAGGCCGGTTCCAGGCGCGAGGCACAATGTCTTGCTCATCCACGCGCACGTCCGAGAGGTGGTGCCGCAGTACTACGCCGAGTTAGACCGTCCGACCGTCACGCTGTCGCGCAGCGACCTGGAGCTCACGCGATGGAGCTACGTTGCGCTTGGGCATTATCACATCCACGTGCCCATCGCGAACAACGCGTTCTACTCGGGGTCACTGGACTACACGAGTCTGAACGTCTGGTTCGACAAGTCGGAAGAAGAAGAATCATCGCTCAAAGGCAAGGGTTTTGTAGAGTTCGACCTCGCGAGCGGGAAGCACACGTTCCATCCACTGTCGCCATCCCGCGAATTCCTCGATCTGAAACCGATCATCGCGCGGAACATGAGTCCCGCGGAAGTCGATGCGGCGATCCGGCGGACCGTCGAGAAGGTGAAAGGCGGCATCGACGACAAGGTGGTGCGGCTCGTCATCCGCGACATTCCGCGGCAGGTTGCCCGCGAGCTGGATCACCGAACGTTGCGCGAGTACAAGCGCCGCGCGCTCAGCTTCCATCTCGATGCCCGGAAGCCCGAGCCGACACGCCGAGACACGGCGGGCGGACCCTCGCGGCGCCCCTCCGTCATGGAGTTCGTGCGCGAACAGCTCCTCGCTCGCGAGCTGCCGCGTGATCTCGATCGCGAGCGGTTCGTCGAGCTTGGAATGCAGTATCTGAACGACGCGGACGCGTTCCACCCGGCGATTCTGGCCGAGCCCGCGGGCGAGCGCTGACCGGATGAGACTCAACAGCGTCCATCTCTCCAACTTCCGTCTGCACGCCGACACACGGATTGATTTCGAGTCGGGGCTCACGGGGATCATCGGCCCGAATGGGTCCGGCAAGACCACGATCCTGGAAGGCATCGCGTGGGCGTTGTACGGCATGCCGGCCGTCCGCGGCAAGCGGCAGGACATTCGCTCGCTGGGGGCGTCGGGACGCGCCGGAGTGAAAGTGGAGCTGGATTTCGATCTCGCGGGCCACCGGTATCGCGTCGTTCGCTCCCTGTCTTCGGCCGAGCTGTACCTCGACGGCGCGTCCGCTCCGATCGCGAACAGCACGAGCGCCGTGACGGATCTGCTCCGGCGGCGGCTGGGCATGAGCCAACAAGAGTTCTTCAATACGTACTTCACCGGCCAGAAAGAGCTTGGCGTCATGGCCGCGATGGGACCGGCCGAGCGCGCGCAGTTTCTCTCTCGCGTCATGGGATACGAAAGGCTTCGTGGCGCTCAGTCACAGGTGCGTGAGCGTCGCAGTCTCATCAAGGGCGAGCTCGCCGGCCTGCAGAGCGCGATGCCCGACAGCGCCATGGTCGCGCATGCGCTCGCGGAGACCGAGACGCGCCTCAAGGACGCTGGCCTGCGGGCCAAAGCCGCGCTCGCGAAGCTCAAGAAGGCGAACGCCGCGAGGCTCGACATCGCGCCGCGCTGGGAGACCGCGCAGCAGCAGCGCGAGGAGCACCAGCGGATCGAAGCGGAGCTGGCCGTGCGCGAGAGCGAGGAGATCGCGTTCGCGCGCGATCTGGAGCGTCTGCAAAAGGAGCTGGCCGAGATCGCCGCGGCACGCGCGGAGATCGACGCGATCAAGGCCGAGCTCACCGTTCATGCCGAGCTCGCCTCCCAACTGCATGAGATGGAGCGGCTGTTTCAGGAAGAGGGGAAGCGGCGCGCGCTGCTGCAAAACAGGAAGGCGCTCTCCGAGGAGATCGCGGCCCTGCGCGCGCGGGCGGCGCGGACGCAAGTCTCCCCGGACTTGCTCACGGAGGCGCGAGACATACACGAGCGCGTGCGTCACGAGCTGGACGCGCTGAGGGAGAACCAGGAGGCGCTGCGTACGGAGTGGGTGCGCGATCAGCAGGAGGCGATCACGAAGCGGGACGCGTATCGGACGCAATATCTCGAGGTCAAGCAGCAGCGCGACCGACTCACGGAGCTCGGTCCGGAAAGCCCGTGCCCGATCTGCACCCGTCCGTTGGCGGACCATTTCCGCGAGGTGCTCGACGACCTGAATGGGAAGCTCAGCGACATCGAGATCAACGGCAAATACTTCCGCAACCGCGTCGAACAGCTCGAGGAGATACCCGAATCGCTTCGCGTGCTCGAGACACGAGTCGTCGAGCTGGAAGCGGGCGTCGAGCTCCAGGCCAAGGCCGTGACGGACGCGCAGCTGCGACTGCAGGAACAGGCGCAGATCGCGGGTGAGATTGCCGGCCGGGAAGGACGCCTGGCCGCGATCGAGGCGCAGATGGCGGATGTCCCCGCGGGCTATCACGAGACTCGCCACGCGCAGCTGCGTCAACAGCACGCGCAGCTCGCCCCGATGGCCGCGCGCTCGGCGCGCCTCGGCGCGCTTGCCGAGCGGGACCCGCAGGTCAAGAAGGAGCTCGCCCGGGTTCAGAAAGAGTCGAAGCGCGTGCGGGAGCGGCTGATGGAGCTGCGCCTGCGGCAATCCGAATCGCGCTTCTCGGAGAAGGCGTTCGCGGAGACGCGCGCGGCATTCGACGCGGCGGCCGCCGACCTTCGCTCGTGCGAGCTCGCGGCACTCGGTGCGGAGAAGGAGCTGGAGGCGGCGCGGGCCGCTCGCGCGACGGCCGAGGCCAGCCGGCAGGAGCTCGAGCGCGCGCAGGAACGGTTGCGTGTCCTCACGATGGACCGTCGCATACATGACGAGCTCGATCAGGCGTACACCGACATCCGCGGAAGCCTCAACGAACACCTGCGTCCTGAAATCTCGGATCTCGCCAGCGGGTTTCTGTCGGAGCTCACCGACGGGCGGTACACGGATTTGGAGCTGGATGAGGATTACAATATCATCGTCAAAGAGGACGACATCCCGAAGCCGGTGATCTCCGGCGGTGAGGAGGACCTTGCGCATCTCGTGTTGCGGCTGGCAATCTCGCAGATGATCGCCGATCGCGCGGGCCAATCGTTTTCTTTGCTCATCCTCGACGAGGTGTTCGGCTCGCTCGACGAGACCCGTCGGCACAACGTCGTCGAGCTCCTGCGGCGCCTGCACGATCGCTTCGAGCAGGTGGTACTCATCACGCACATCGAGTCGGTGCGTGAAGGGCTCGATCGCGTGCTGACCGTGCGCTATGACGATGAGGCGGGTGTATCGCGCGTCCAGCCGGAGCCGGGTCCGGCGCCGCTGGTGGACATGGCGGCCGAGAGCGACGAGTACGCCGCGGCCGGAGCGGCGGACTGATGGCGACCTCGCGCTCCTGGCGTCCCTCTCATGTCCTGGACGGGCCGTATCCGGCTCGTCTCGATGAGATCGACGAGCTGAACCAGGTCTTCAGCGAAGCGTTTACCGAGCGGTATCGCCGCGACGGCATGGTCGGCGTGCGTGTTCCCTTCTTGAATCCCGCGGTCTGGCGCTATGCGATCCGGGACGCCGCCGACGGCGCCATGATCTGGCGGGGCGAGCGCGGCGACATCGTCGCGTTCAACATCGTGCACCGGTCGGGCGTGGAGGGGTGGATGGGCCCTATCGCCGTGCGGAGCGAGCAGCAGGGCGTGGGTGCCGGCAAAGAGATCGTGCGCCGGGGCACCGACTGGCTGAAGGTGCACGGCGCCTCCGTCATCGGGCTGGAGACGATGCCGCGCACCATGGACAACATCGGCTTCTACTCCGCCATGGGGTTCGTCCCTGGCAAGCTCACCCTCACGACGACCACCGACGCGAGCTACGCCGATCGCCCCGCCCAACTGTACGGTCGTCTCGCGAACCGGGACAAGGACGACATGCTCGTGCGATGCACGGAGCTCGTCGGCTCGCTCCAACCCGGATACGACCACAGCCGCGAGATTCAGCTCACCGACGAGCTGGCGCTCGGCGACACGCTGCTGCTCACGAAGCGCGATGAGCTCGTTGGGTTCGCGCTGTGTCACACCGCGCCGCTCGTCGAAGGACGCGCCCGCGAAGATCTCCGCGTGCTGAAGCTCGCGCTGCTCGATCTGTCCCTGCTCGACGAGATGGTTCGCGCGCTCGCCGATCTGGCGCGGCGCAGCGGCACTCGCCGCGTATCGATTCGCGTGCAGGGCGACTACGACGCCGCGTACCAGCGGCTCATCGCGCTGCGAGGACGCGTGCGCTGGTCCGATCTCCGCATGACCCTCGCCGGCCACGCCGAGCGCCGGCCGGAACGCGGGATGGTCCTGTCGAACTGGGAGATCTGAACGACGCATGCAGCTCAAGGGCGTCGAGCGCTTCATGAAACGCATCGCCACCACTGCCATCGCGAAGCTCATGGGGCCGGGTGCGAGCGGCGAGCGTCCCGACTGGCGCGAGCGGCCCTATCGCGTGCTCTTCCTCCGGCACGATCGCATCGGCGACATGATCCTTTCCACGGGGATCCTTCGGGCCATCGCCGAGTCGCATCCGTCCATCAAGCTCGACGTGCTTGCGTCGCGCACGAACGCGCCGATTCTGAAACACGAGCCGCACCTGAACGAGATCATCCCGTTCGACAAAAACGCGGTGTACGAGTTTCCTCGCGTGTTCCGGGAGCTGCGCCGCCGCCGGTACGATGCCGTCATCGACTGCATGGTGACCGCGCCCTCGCTGACAACGCTCCTGCTGATGCTCGCGAGCGGCGCGCGCTACCGCATCGGCGTCGCCGAGCGCGGCAACGACTTCGCCTACACGCTCCCCGTGCCCCCGCGTCAGAGCGCCGACCACATCGTCGACAAGCTGGGCACGCTCGTCACGGCGTTCGGCCTGGAGCCCTCGAGCCTGGATCTCCGCCCTCGGGTCAACCTGACGGTCGCGGAACGCGAGCGTGGCGAGCGAGTGTGGAGCGGAGAAACCGATCATGGGCCGGCTCACGCGCCGCGGCTGTTGGTCAACATTTCGGCCGGCCGTTCGCATCACTTTTGGCCGGACGACCGGTTCGTCTCCGTCATCCGCGCAGCGCGGCAGGCCCAGCCGCGCGCGGACGTCGTCATAGTCAGCTCACCCAGCGACCGGCGGCGCGCGGCCGCGATAGCGGCCGCGAGCGGCGCGCGGCTCGTCGCGGATGAGGGCATTCGCGACGCGATGGCGATCGTGTCGCGCGCCGACGTCGTGTTCACGCCGGACACGAGCATCTCGCACGCGAGCGGCGCATTCGGCAAGCCCGCCGTCGTCCTCCATCCGCGCGGCTTCGCGTCGATCTGGGGCCCGTACGAGACGGACGGGCGCGCGGTCGAAAGTCTGACGGACTCCGTGTCGGATATTACCGCTGAGGAGGCCGCTCGGGCGCTGCTGAAACGTCTCGCTTCACTACCCGCCAGATGAGCAGGAACACTCCCGCGATGAGCAGCGCGTGCGTCGCGCCGGGCGCGTCGTTCACGACGAACGTGAGCACGGCCCACACGACCAACATCGCGACGGCGGCGATGATGCCGAGATCCCACTTTTCGCTAATCACGTATCACCTTTTTTCATTGACCACTCGTTTCAGTGGGACTACATTACCGCACGAAGTCTCTGATGGACGAAGAGCATCGTTTTTGAGCCGATAAGTCCAATTGGCGGGTTCGACAATCTATGCTGACGTCACGCCCCCAGTGCGGGGGAAGGCGGAAAGTGTGGTGAGGGCCTTAATTTTTTGGTTGGGCTTCATAAAACCCTCTTCGTTCCATTCTATCGGGCCCCGTGGGAGACCACGGGGCTCGTTCTTTGTGGGCGCTAGTTTCCGGGTAGTGAAAGGGCATCCGAGTTGTAAGTCTTCAGCCAGTCAGTAACGTCAGTGTCTCAGGACTTGGATCCCCTTTCTCTATCGTGAAACGCAAGGATGACGAACCCGCAGTCACGGCAACACGTCGGTCGTACCGGTGACTGACCAGTTTGACGAGACTTTTCTCGCCGTCCAGTCGGTGCTGGTCGGCGAGTACTCCCTCGAGCGCGAGCTCGGGCGCGGGGGGATGGGCATCGTGTACCTGGCACGCGAGGTCAGCCTCGACCGCCTCGTCGCGATCAAGGTTCTGCCGCCGCACCTCGGCGCGAATCCCGACCTGCGACAGCGCTTTCTCCGCGAGGCGCAGACGGCCGCGCGACTGTCGCACCCGAACATCGTTCCCATCTTCCGCGTGGGCGAGGCCGGCGAGTTCGTCTACTTCGCCATGGCGTACGTCGAGGGAGAAACGCTCACGGAACGCGTCCGCACCAAAGGGCCCCTCACGCCGGTCGAAGGCGCGCGCATCCTGCGCGAGGCGGCGTGGGCGCTCGCCTATGCGCACGCACGCAACATCGTCCACCGCGACGTGAAGCCGGACAACATTCTCCTCGAGCGGGGCACGCTCCGCGCCATGCTGACGGACTTCGGCATCGCCCACGTCGAGACGCCCTCGCCGCTCACCGACGCGGGACTGGTCATGGGTACGGCGCAGTACATGAGTCCCGAACAGGCGGCGGGTGAGAGGGTCGACGGACGCAGCGACCTGTATTCGCTGGGCATCGTCGCGCACTTCATGCTCGCCGGCAAAGTACCGTTCGACGAGAAGTCGGTCGCGGCGCTGTTGGCCAAGCACCTCACGCAACCGGCGCCGCCGCTCACGAGTGTCGCGCCGGGGGTCCCGCGCAAGCTGGGCGAGGCGATCGACCACTGCCTGGCCAAATCCCCCGAGCAGCGATTCCACAGTGGAGAGGCGCTCGCCGAAGCACTCACCGTTGCAACCGAGCCAACGCGTGAAGTGCCCGCACCGATACGTGTCTGGCTTACCAAGAGCCAACAAAACCGCGGCGCGCGGGCTTTTTTTGCGGTGTACCTGTCGCTGGCGACGATCGGGCTCGCCGTCGAAAGTCCGTGGTTCGGCGTCATGCCGATAGTCATCATTGCCGCGGGGCTTGGAATCCCGGCGCTGTGGCGCACTCGGCGTGTGCTCAAAGCTGGCTATTCGCTCGAGGACCTTCGCGCGGCGCTGCGCATCTATTGGGCGCAACGTCAGGAAGAGGCCGCCTACGAGGTGAGTGAAACGTCGGCTGTGACGTCTCGCGTGGCGTTCGCCATATCCGGCATCGGCATGATCACCGCGGCGGGCGCGTACGCGTTCGGCACGCCCGGACCACTGCGCGAGGGCCTGATCGGCGGGGCATTGGTGATCGGCGCGATCACGGGCGGGCTGGGTCTCGTCGACCTGTTGATGCGTCCATTTCGGGGCCGCGTGGGATGGATGAGCCTCAAATTCTGGAACGGACGCTGGGCGGAGAAGTTCGTTGCGCTGGCGAAGACGGGACTGAAACGCGTGGCGGTCGCTCCCGCCACGCCACAGTTGACGGAGATCGCGCTGGGGCGCGCCACCGACGCACTCTTTCAGGCCCTTCCGAGTGCCCTGCGTCGTGATCTCAAGGAGCTTCCCGACACGGTGCGCCGGCTGGAGACCGACGCGCGCAAGCTGCGTGACCAGATCGACGTTCTCGAACGGCAGCTCGCCACGTTCGCGCCCGAGGATCGGATGTCGTCGTCGAGGAGCATCGCCGCGTCGGCGCCGCAGGATCGTTCCATTGCCGACAGCCGCGCGCGCGTGGCCGCGGAGCTGTCATCCACGCGCGCCGCCGCTCGGACTCGGCTCGCCGACACCGTCGCGGCGCTGGAGAACCTCCGCCTTGGGCTCCTTCGTCTTCAGATGGGCAGCGCGCCCGTCGAGTCCGTCACGGCCACCATCCAGGCAGCCCTGAGGGTTGCGGACGATGTCCGTCGCGTCGGGGCGGCCGAAGCCGAAGTCGAGGCCGCGCTCCGTATTGGCACATCGCCGCCGATGCCAGGCAATTCTCGCGGCTGATCCTCAGGATCCTCTACCATATTTCCAGTATGGCCCATCCCGAAGTCACGGTAACGCGCCGCCTGCATTTCAGTGCCGCGCATCGCGTGCACAATCCCG
>JBBDXZ010000072.1:0-31674 GCA_040902075.1 Gemmatimonadaceae bacterium | reverse complement strand
AGCCGTGATCGGCCCGTTAGTGGCATTTGCGCTGCTTCGGTGGTGGGGCGTGGAGATGCGCACGGTCTTCTGGCTCGCGCTGATCCCCGGTGTATTCGCGGTCGTCACCGTCATCGCATTTGTGCGGGAGACGAGTTCTCCGGCCGAGGACGATTTGAAGCCGGCCGAGAATGGTTTGACGCCGGCCGAGAACGACCTTTCGGGCGCGAACGACACCAAGATGCCAAAGAGCTTCTGGGCCTATCTCGGCGTCGTTCTCGTGTTTACGCTCGGCAATTCGACCGATGCCTTCCTGCTCTTACGCGCGCATCAGCTTGGCGTGCCTCTCGCCCTGGCGCCGATCCTCTGGGCCACACTGCACATCGTGAAGAGTCTCACGAGCACACATGGTGGCGCGCTGTCCGATCGCATCGGGCGCGTCCCAACGCTGGTTGCCGGGTGGACGATCTACGCGCTCGTGTACTTCGGCTTTGCGCTCGGCTCGACGCAATGGCACGCATGGGCGCTCTTCGTGGCGTACGGATTGTTTTTCGCGCTCACGGAAGGGACCGAACGTGCGCTCGTCGCCGATTTCGTCCCGGCCTCACGGAAGGGGACGGGGTTCGGCTGGTTTCATCTTACTGTCGGGCTTGGAGCGCTACCGGCGTCAGTGCTCTTCGGATTGGTGTGGGATCGGATGGGTGCTTCCAGCGCTTTCATCATGGGTGCTGCGCTCGCGACATTGGCGGCCGTCGGGATCGCGCTGATTCCCAAGCCTGGTCGAGCGGCGTAGCACGGAGCGCCGTGCAGCTGTTCGTGACGCCCGCGCCGACGAACCCCCATGAGACCATCCTCTCTATTTCCTCGTCGCGGAGCCTGCCCTGAGCGAAGCGTGAGGCTCCTCGGAATGACCAGTTAACAGCAGCGTTGTCCAGGCCGAGAGTATTTGTCGTGGAGCCGGGATTCCTCGAACTGCCGGCGCGACATCGGCTCCGTTCCGGGATGACACTCACGAACGTGCGCGACGTACCTCTCGTAATCGGGCACCCCGACAACGCGCCGCACGACGGCGGCGACGCGCCGAAGCGCCTCACCCACTTCCGCGACGGTCATCGGCGGGTGCCGCTCGACGTTCGCGCCTCGCGCGACGCCCCGATGTGACGCTCGAAGAGCTTGAAGATCCGCGTGTATTCGTCGGTCCAGGAGTCGGGTCGGACGAACCCGTGATCCTCGACTGGATACACCGCCAGTTCCCAATTCTCCTTCCGCAGTTCGATCAGCCGCTGCGCCAGCCGCACGACATCCTGGAAATGCACGTTGACGTCCACCATGCCGTGCGCGATCAGCAGCGGATCTTCCAGACCCGCCGCGAAATAAATCGGCGACGAGCGCCTGAACGCGACGCTGTCCTTGTCGGGGGTGTTCAAGATCTGCGCGGTGTAGGGATGGTTGTAGTGCGCCCAATCTGTCACCGAGCGAAGACCGGCGCCCGCTCCGAACTGTTTCGGCTCGGTAAAAAGCGCCATGAGCGTGATGAACCCTCCATAGCTCCCACCATAAATGCCGACGCGCTCCGGGGAAATGCCGAATTCCTTCTGCAGATAGCGCGACCCGTCCACCTGGTCCTGCAGATCGCGCCCGCCCATGTGCCGGTAGATCGCGGTGCGCCAATCGCGGCCGTAGCCCGCCGAGCCGCGATAGTCGATGTCGAGCACGACGTACCCACGCGACGCGAGCAGGTGATGGAACATGTACTCGCGCGCATAGTTCGACCAATAGTTGTGGACGTTGTGCAGGTAGCCCGCGCCGTGCACGAAGATCACGCCCGCGCCGTTCGGCTGCGCGTTCATGTCTTTCGGGCGATAGATGCGGGCGGGCACTTTGACGCCGTCGGATGCCGTGATCCAGACGATCTCGGGCACGATCCACGGGCCGGCCAGCCAGGCCGCAGTCGGTGACGTCGTCAGTTGAGCCATCTCCGCGTTCGGCCGGTTGCGCATCAGGAACAGTTCGGGCGGACGGTTCGCGACCGAGTGGACGTTGGCAATCCACTGCTCGTCAGGCGACAGCGCCGCCTGATGCAGGCCTGGCTGCGGCGTGAGCTTCTCGCGCGCGCCGCCGGTCGTGCTCATTCGGTAGAGTTGCGCGTCGAAGGGCGACGCTTCACTGGTCGTGAGATAGAACGTGCGGCGGTCGTGCGTCACGTCTACGATGTCGAGGACTTCCCATTTGCCGCTCGTGAGCTGACGCCTGTCACGACCGTCAGATCGAATGGTGTAGACGTGATCGTAGCCGTCCGCCTCAGACCTGAACCAGAGGCGGTTGCCCTCCAGCCAACCTGCGCTTCCCGACCGCACCCACGCGGTGTCGCGTAGAACGTCTAGCGTCGTGAGCGTCCCCGACGTATCGACGGCATGGATGAAACGCGACTTGTAATCCCGCGACGTCGCCAGCACGAGCGCGACGTTTCCGGCGTCGTTCCAGCCGGCAACGAAAGCGTTCGCCGGTGGCCGGACCGTATCCGTCGGAATCACCTTCAGCCAACGGACCTCACCGCCAATCGGCATGAATGCGATTCTGCCGCTGGACTGCTCGTCGCCCACCTTGGTTCGAACCCGCAACTGTTCCGTGTACCCGCTCGCTGTGACGAAGCTCGGAACCTCGGTCTGCCGTGCCGCCGGCGCCGGCACGAAAGTCTGAATCAGCAGCGCGGATCCGGTTGGCGACACGCTCAGCTGTCCGACCCGCTCGTTCGCCGCGAGATACAGCGGCTTGGGCTGGCGACCCTCGTGCTCCTGTCGGTTCATGCGGGCCAAGCTGTCCAGACGCGCGCGCTCCCGAATGGCGTCGAACAACTCCCGCTGCTGCGTGCGCATGGTGCCGCGCTGCCCGGCGAATGTCGAATCCGTCGGCGCCGGGCCCGAGCGCACATCGGTGATTTGCCGGACGAAGTTGCTCGACAAATCGATGAAGAAGACGTTGCTGTCTCGAACGAAGTATGCGCCGGTGCCATCCGCGGTGATCGAGGGATTCCCCTCGTTCACGACCGTCTGAGTGAGGCGCCTGACGGTGCTCGCACGCATGTCGACCAGATAGAGGTCGCCTTCGTACGAAACGATCTTGCGACGCCGGTCCTTCGTGCGGCTGCCATCGGCGAACAAAGGTCCGGCCGAATCGAGCTGAGCTTCATCAGTCAGACGCTCGGGCGTGGCGCCGGACGTCGCGCGGACCCGGTACGGCTGGAGGGGCTCACTCCACTTGGTGCCGGGCGCATTCCAATAGAAGTAGAGCCACCGTCCGTCGGCGCTCCAGCGGACGCGCTGCGGTTCGCGCCCGTAGACCTCGGGACCCCGCATGATATTGGCGATCGTGAAGTCGAATGCCGGGCGCTGTTGAGCGGGCACAACGGCCGGGAACGACAAAGGAACGATCAGGAAACGGAGGGCTGCGTATCGTAGCATGAGGCGAAGTCTCACCATCTGGCGCGGTGCGGGGCAAGCCATATGTTGTGACCTGCATCACTAGACGGCCAGGATGGCTTCCATCCGTGACGCAGATATCGCCGCCATCCGCAAGTTCGCAAGGGAGCAGTAGTGTGAGCGAGTTCCCGCATTGCACGGTCTGCCAGGCGCCGGTGAGCATTCGGGCAGCAACGTGCGCGGTATGTGACGCGCCCGCGCCGCCCCAGAAGCGCACCATTCCTTCCGGCGAATTTCGGTCGGGGGAGTTCGTGCGTTTCCAGAAGCCGCCGCAGGAGATGAAGGAGCTCTACACCGATCTCGTGCGGGCGCTCGCGCCGAACATTCGCGTGCTCGGCATGGCTGGCGAGGGCGGCATGTCTTACGTGTTCGTGGGCCGGGACTCGGTGCTCAAGCGCGAGGTCGCGGTGAAGATGCTCTCACCCGTGCTCGCCGACGATGCCATCGCTCGCAAGCGATTCACGCGCGAAGCCGAGGCGATCGCCGCCGTGTCGCATCCGAACATCGTGAACGTCTACCAAGTGGGCGAGCTGCCGGGCCGCGCCATTCCGTATTTCGTCATGCAGTTCGTGGACGGGCCGACGCTCGGCATGGGCGCTCTTCACGGACGCATGCTGACCGAAATCCGGGTGCGGCGCCTGATGGCGGACGTCGCGGCCGGACTTGCCGCGGCACACCGGCGCAAAGTGTTTCACCGCGATATCAAGCCGAACAACATCGTGCTCGACGGCGAGACGGGACGGGCGATGGTGCTCGATTTCGGCATTTCCGCGGCCTACAGTTCCCGTCGCCAGAGCCTCGGTCGTCGTCTGACCGACGAAGGCATGTACCTCGGAACACCGACGTACATGAGCCCGGAACAAGGCAATGGCGAAGAGGTCAGCGGGAAGAGCGATGTCTACAGCCTCGGCGTGCTCGCGTTCGAGCTGTTGGTCGGTCATGCGCCCTTCGAAGGATCCCCGGTGGTGGTCATGGCCGCGCATATGCGCGACGTCCCCCCGCGCGTGGACGAGCTTCGGTCGGACGTGAGCGACGAGCTCGCGACCGTGGTTGCACGATGCCTGGAGAAAAACCCTTCGAGGCGCCCGAGCGCGCAGGAGATCATTCACTTCCTCAACCCAGGCGAAAGGCAGGTAGTGGAATGGCCTCCGCCGGGCTTGACCCGCGTGCGGGGCGTCGGAGCTCGCCTCCTGACGTCCGTCGGGGCTACCGCGGTGGCGGCGGCGGTGTTTTTCGGCATGCTCGCCGTCTGGCCCAATCTGGCGATCCTTCGCGGTCCGGGTTCAGAGTCGAGCCTCCTCCGGTCCTTCGTGCTCGGCGCCAGCCTCGCGATCATTTTCGGTCTCGCGACCATCTTCGTCTTTTATGCAGCGCTGGCGCTGCAGCGCTGGCGCTGGGCCGTGGCATCGGGTTATCCGTCGTGGGTCGTCGGCGACGTGGTTTGCGATACGCGCCGCGATGCGGGGAGCCTGATGAACGGGACCGCGGACTTTGCGTTCGTTCCCGGTCGGACACGACGCATGCTGCTCGCGCTGCGCCGGACGCGGTTGTTAGTGGAGATCCTCGCCGCCGTCGTTGCGCTGGCCGGCGTGGGCCGATGGGTCGCGGTCTGGCTGATCGGTGGCGGGACGAATCCGGCGCAGGACATCGCGAGATTCTGGTCGATGCCGCTCCTCGCGCTGTTCGTTCTCTACTTGCTGCTTGGCCTGCCGGAGTGGCGGGTGCGCCGCCGCGAGCGCATCAGGGTCGCCGGTCGCCCGAGCGGGGAGAACGTTCCGCCGCTGCGGGGCGAGCTGGTGAAGATGTGGATGGCCAGCGCCGAACGCGCTCGGAAGTCGCTTTCCGGAGACGCCGCGGGGAAGAAGTAGCTCCGTCGCTGCGCTCCCTTCAGAATGACTTAATCGCCGGCGACCGCTACCGCTCCGTCGAACGGCACTTCGGTGCTCACCGCGGGCTTTCGGCCCCGGAGTACCGAGGTCCACTCGAGGAGACTGTACGCGAGAATCACGACGACGGAAACCATGAAAAAGGCCGCGACCGCCGTGTTCAGGTAGTCGTTGAAAATGAGTCGTCGGGCGACTTCTGGAGGATGCACGCATGCGAGCGGCGCTCCAGTCGCCACCGCATCGCTCACACACCGCGCGTGCGAGAGAAACCCCAGCCTGGCCTCGGGCGAGAAGATCTTTTGGTAGCCCGCCGTCATCGTCACCGCGACCAGCCAGGCGAGCGGAATCAGCGTGAGGTAGATGTACCGCTCCTTCCCCATTTTGATGATGATCGTCGTCCCCACGCACAGCGCCACTGTGGCGAGCAACTGATTCGAGATGCCGAAGAGCGGCCAGAGTGAGTTGATCCCTCCCAACGGATCGACCACACCCTGATAAAGGAAATACCCCCACATCGCGACGATGATCGCGCTCGACAACACCACCGCCGGGTACCACGAGACTCGGCCGATGGGTTCCCACAGATGCTTGCCGAGGTCCTGCACCATGAAGCGGCCGACGCGCGTGCCCGCGTCGATGGTCGTGAGGATGAAGATCGCCTCGAACATGATGGCGAAGTGGTACCACAGCGCCATCGCTCCACCGCCGAAGACGTTCGAGAAGATGTACGCCATGCCGATGGCCAGGCTCGGTGCGCCCCCGGTGCGAGAGAGGACCGACGATTCGCCGATGTTGCTCGCGAGGGCGGTGAGCTCAGCCGGGGTGACGGTGAAGCCCCAATTCTGAATCGCCAGCGCCGCCGATTCGACCGTCGTGCCGAGGGCGGCGACGGGTGCGTTGATGGCGAAGTAGACGCCCGGCGTGAGGACGCAGGCGGCGATCAGGGCGAGGATCGCGACCATCGACTCCATCAGCATGCTGCCATACCCGACCATGCGAGCGTCGGTCTCGTTCTCCAGGAGTTTGGGCGTCGTTCCACTGGCAATCAGCGCGTGAAACCCGCTGATGGCCCCGCAGGCAATGGTGATGAACGCGAATGGAAACACTTTCCCCGCGAACACCGGTCCCGTGCCGTCGGTGAACCGCGTGAGCGCGGGCATCTGCAACGGCGGGAGCAGGATGATGATGCCGATCGCGAGTGCAACGACGACGCCGATCTTCACGAACGCCGAGAGGTAGTCCCGGGGAGCGAGCAGCAGCCACACCGGAAGCACCGATGCCGCGAACCCGTAGATCATGATCGACCAGGCCAGCGTCGTCCCGCTGAGGGTGAATAGGGGCGCGAGCGTGGCGCTCTCCGCCACCCACTTGCCGGCGTAGAGCGCAAATACCAGCAGGGCGATACCCATTGCGCTCGCCTCCAGGACGCGTCCCGGCCGCAGCCAGCGGAGATAGACGCCCATCAACATGGCGATCGGGATCGTCAGCAGGATCGTGAACGTCCCCCACGGGCTGCCGCGGAGGGCATTGACGACGACGAGCGCGAGCACGGCGATGAGGACGATCATGATGCCCAACACCGCGACGAGCGCGGTGAACCCCGCGATCGGGCCAATCTCCTCCTTCGCCATCTGGCCCAGCGACTTGCCATTCCGCCGAACGGAGGCCGCCAGGATGACGAAGTCCTGCACCGCGCCGCCGATCGCTACTCCCACCAGAATCCAGAGCATGCCGGGCAGGAAGCCGAACTGCGCGGCGAGCGTGGGGCCCACCAGGGGTCCGGGACCCGCGATGGCGGCGAAGTGGTGGCCAAACACGATCCAACGATTGGTCGGGACGTAGTCGCGACCGTCGTTGAGCCGTACCGCCGGCGTGGGACGTCTCGAATCCAGCGCGAACACCTTCGCCGCGATGATCTTGCTGTAGAAGCGATATGCGATGGCATACGTGCACACCGCGGCCGTGATCAACCAAGCGGCGCTGATCGTCTCTCCGCGCGACAGCGCGATCCAGGCGATCGCTCCGGCACCCGCGAGTGCGACGAGGATCCAGCCGGCAATGGACAGCCATTTCTTCATCGAGTGAGCGTCTCCAGGAGACGGGCGAGTCGAGCGACGGGCGATGGACGCAAGGCGAGCAAAGTTGTCGCGAAGAGGACGGAGGGTCAACGCTGGAATGACATGTGATTATTTTACAGACGGTGCGAACTGTCCGAGTGTGTTCCACGGTGGTCTTTGCGGCGCTCGCGTCGTGCAATCGCGGCGCGAAGACGGGAACCGCACCCGAGACGCCGGCCCCGCCGCTCGTGGGCTACGCGGCGCAACGCCTCGTCGTCACCCCGACGATCCGGGTGACGTTTTCCGAAACAGATTCTCTCGTTCGGGAGCTCGGCACGGCGAGCGCCGTTGGCCGCTATCTCGACGGCGAATTGCTCCAGCGACTGCGCGAGCGCGGACTCGGCGCGAACTGGATTCTGCCCGCGGACCTCGTGCGCGCCTACGAGAGAAACCGACGCTACGCCGCGGATCCCTATCAGCTCGTGATCGAGCCGTTGCGATCGCCGCGTTTCATCGCCGGGAGCAAATACGCCGAGCCACTCTCGTCGCAGTTGCGCACAATGATCGCGCTGCACGACGATGCGCGGCTCGTGCTGCTTCCGATGAGTCTCCGCCTGCAGAGCGGGCGGGCGGTGCTTCGCGTGGCGCTGCTCGATCCGAGGTTCGCGGAGGCGCGTTGGGTGGGTGAGATCAGGAGTGACTCGGCCGCGGCGCCGTCGCGGTCCTCGTTGACACAGGTATCCCGCCGTCTCGCGGATCTTTTCGTCGCGCCTTGAGTCGAGCCGAGCCGATGGGTATTCCTGTGACGCTGATTCCCGGCGACGGTATCGGGCCATCGATTGCCGCGGCGACCGTTCGCGTCATCGACGCGAGCGGCGCCGCCATCGATTGGGACACGCAATTGGCCGGGATGGCCGCGGTCACGAAGTACGGCAATCCGATCCCCGATCGCACGCTCGACTCGATCAGACGGACGCGGATTGCGTTGAAGGGACCGCTCGAGACGCCAGTCGGCGAGGGATACCGGTCCATCAACGTCGCGCTGCGCAAGACGTTCGACCTGTACGCCAACGTGCGCCCCGCGCATTCCATCGTCACCGGGGGCCGGTATCAAAATCTCGACCTCGTGCTGATTCGCGAGAACACGGAAGGGCTGTACGTCGGGGTGGAGCACTACATCAAGATCGGCGACGATCCGCGCGCGGCGGCGGAGTCCATCGCGATCATTACCCGGGGCGGATCGGAGCGCATCGCGCGCTACGCTTTCGAGTACGCCGTCAAGCACCGGCGGAAGAAGGTGACGTTGGTCCACAAGGCGAACATCCTCAAATACTCTCAAGGGCTGTTTCTGGACACTGGCCGACTGGTGGCGCGCGACTACGCGGGCCGGGTGGAGTTCGAGGAACGTATCGTGGACGCGATGGCGATGAACCTCGTGCTCAATCCCGAGCGCTTCGACGTCATCGTCACGACGAACCTGTTTGGCGACATCCTGTCGGACTTGATCTCCGGCCTGGTCGGGGGGCTGGGGCTTGCCCCCGGTGCCAACATCGGACTGCATGGCGCGATCTTCGAGGCCGTGCACGGAACGGCGCCGGACATCGCGGCCAAGGGGATCGCGAATCCCGGCGCGCTGATGTTGGCGGGATGCATGATGCTCGACCATCTCGACGAGGCGGACCGCGCGCTGCGCATCCGCCAGGCGCTGGAGGCGGTCATTCGCGAAGGCAAGACCGTGACGCGGGATTTGGGCGGCACGGCGACGACGGATCAATTCACGGACGCGGTCATCGCGCGGCTGTGACGACGATCGACATCTTTCACTGCTCGGATCTGCATTTCGGGCATCCTGCCGTCCCCGAGCAGTACGAAGCGATCGAAGCGCTGATTCAGGAGCGCGCCTTCGACGTCGTCGCCATCTCGGGCGACCTCACGCAGCGCGCGCGGTCGGGCGAGTTCCAACGCGCCCGCGCCTTCATCAAGCACGCGGAGCGCGTCAGCAAGGTCGTCGTCGTCCCCGGCAATCACGACGTCGCCTGGTGGTTCTCGCCGCTTGGCATGGGCGACGACCGGAAGCTGCTTCGCAAGTATCGCCAGTACATCAACGAAGGGATCGAGCCGGTGCTGCGCGTTCCCGGCGCAACGTTCGTCGGCCTCAATACCTGTCATGGCATCATCAGAGATACGCTCACGTGGAACCTGCGCGATCTCTCGATCATCGGATACCTCCGCGAGGATCAGATCGCGCGGGCGGCCACGGAATTCGCGAAGAGCCCGCCGGGGGACGCGCGCGTGATCGTCATGCATCACAATCCCGTGAAGGGCGAGCTCTCGCAGCGACATGGTCTGCGGAACACGAATCGCATCCTCGGCGCGTTCGCGGAGCTGGGCGTCGATCTGGTGTGCTGCGGCCACGACCATCAGGAAGCGGTTCACTACATCGAGCACACGAAAAAGGGCACGACGATCTCGACGGCCAGCACGATCTCGAATCGCGGACGCGGCGGTCGTCCCTCGTCGGTGAACAGCATTCGGATCACCGCGAAGGACATCGACGTGCATACGCTCGTCTGGTCCTCGGAGACCAGCTCCTTCGTTCCTGGTCCGCAACGGTGCTTCAGCCGCTGACGCGACGCCAGTCGGACGACTTGCTCGAACGGCTTCGCGACCTGGGGCTCCGGAGCCTGATGTGCTGCCGTCTGACCAGAAACCGGAATGTCATGGTGAGCTTCGGCGGGCACGAGCTCCGGGTGCACGAGGGCTATCTCTCGGCACCCGACGAGGTCCTCGTCGCGATCGTGCGATTCGTCGAAGGGCCCACGCGTATCGAGCGGCTGCGTGCGCGTCGCCGGCTGCTGGAATACCCAATCGAGCCCCAAGCGCCTCGGCGCCGGCGCGGAGGGACGCACCACGAAGATCGGCGCCTGGCCGAGCGCCTCACGGAATGGCACGGGCGCTATAACGCCGACTTTTTCGGCGGCGAGCTCCAGCGGCTCGACGTTCGCGTGTCGCGGCGAATGCGCGCGCGTCTGGGCCATTATACCGCCGCGAGCCAATCGGGCGACCCACCCGAGATTGCGATCAGCAGACGTCACCTGCGCCGCCATGGTTGGGCGGAGACGCTGCAAACGCTGCTGCACGAGATGGTGCACCAATGGCAGGACCAGCGCGGTTTCGAGATCGATCACGGAGGGACGTTCCGGGCGAAGGCCCGCGAGGTCGGCATCTCGCCGTATGCGCGCCGCACGGTGGCAGCGTGATGAAGGAGGCAACAGGGAACAGGGAACAGGGAACAGGGCAACTACAACGGCGGGAAAGGGAAAGGGAAAGGGAAGAGGGAATGGAATCACGGTTCCACTTGAAGTTCCCCCGATTTAGTGGACACCTCCAAGGCCTCGAACGAGTTTCGAGCCAGGAGATGTCTGATGAAACGAGGAGTCGGAAGCTATAGCGAGGAGTTTCGGATCGAGGCCTTCCGTCTGGTCGAGAGCGGGAAGCCGCTGAAACAGATCGCGCGCGACCTGGGTGTGAGCGTGGTGACCCTTCGTGCCTGTCGGCGACTGTTGGGACAACGCGTGGTGGAAACCTTCTTCGCTACCCTAACCAAGGAACTCCTCCTCGGCGTTGTGTTCGCGACGCGGGCCGCGGCGAGCCGCGCGGTGTTCGAGTTCATCGAGATTTGGTACAACCGGCAGCGGGGCATTCGTCGCTTGGCTACCGCACGCCAGTCGAATTCGACGAGCAGCTCCAACAGGTCAGTTAAACCCAGGTGTCCACAAAACCGGGGAAGTCCACTGTTCCCTATTCGCTTTCCCTTTCTCCTTCCCGCCGTTGTAGTTGCCCCTTTCCCTGTTCCCCCTTCCCTGTTCCCCTAGTTTTACGCGATGCTCGATTTCTTCGCCATTGATTCTCTCCTTTCGGAAGAGGAGCGCGCCGTTCGCGATAGCGTTCGCCGCTTCGTCGACGAACGAGTGTTGCCGATCATTGGCGACTGCTACGTCGAGGGGCGGTTTCCGAAGGAAATCGTCCCCGACCTGGCGGCGCTCGGCGTCTTTGGCGCAAACCTGCCCGAGGAGTACGGGTGTGCGGGGCTGAACAACGTCGCCTATGGCCTGATCATGCAGGAGCTCGAGCGTGGCGACTCGGGGGTTCGCTCATTTGCGTCGGTGCAGGGAGCGCTGGCCATGTATCCCATCTACGCGTTCGGGAGCGAAGAGCAGAAGAAGCACTATCTCCCCAAGATGGCGGGGGGGGAAATCATTGGTTGCTTCGGGCTGACGGAGCCCGATTTCGGATCCAATCCGTCGGGCATGATCACGATGGCGCGACAGCAGAAGGATGGCACCTGGGTGCTCAACGGCGCGAAGATGTGGATCACGAACGGATCCACCGCGCACATCGCGGTCGTTTGGGCGAAGACGAACGGGGACGCCGACGAGAAATCCATTCAGGGGTTCATCGTGCCGCGCGGGACGAAGGGATTCACGTCGAAAGATCAGAAGGGAAAACTGTCACTCCGCGCCAGCGATACGAGCGAGCTCGTGTTCCAGGATGTGCATCTGCAGAGCGACGCGCTGCTGCCCAAGTCGGGCGGCCTCAAGAGTCCATTGATGTGCCTCACGCAGGCACGCTATGGCATCTCCTGGGGGGTGATCGGCGCCGCGATGGCCTGCTTCGAGGAGGCGGTGTCGTACGCCAAGAACCGCGTGATGTTCGACCGGCCCATCGGCGGATTTCAGATCCAGCAGGAAAGGCTGGCCGACATGCTGACGGAGATCGTGAAGGCGCAGCTCATCTCCTTGCATCTCGGACGAATGAAGGACGCCGGTACGATGACGCCTCAGCAGGTGTCCTTGGGCAAACGGAACAACGTGAGCATTGCCACCGACGTCGCGCGCGAATGTCGGCGCCTGCTCGGCGCCGTCGGCATACTCGCCGAATACTCGGCGATGCGTCACATGGCCAACCTCGAGAGCGTGTACACGTACGAGGGAACGCACGACATCCACTCGCTCGTGCTGGGGCAGGCGGTGACGGGATTGAGCGCGTTCAAATAGAGTCGTTCAGAACCGGAGTCTCAATATCGGATGCGACCCCGGAACGCGCCCCGCGGTGAGCGCCAGCGCCGCCGGATCGAACTGCAGGCGTGCGGTGCCGAGAAAGACGGATCGATCGGCGTTCGACGCCTCACCTCCTCGCGCCAGCGGCGGATTCGCGACCGCCTGACCGGCAAAAGCTCCCAGCAGCGAGCCGCCGGTGAGCAGCGCCACCACGCCCTGCTCCTCGATGGGACGGACAAGGATGGCGACGGCTCCTCCCATCAAGCCGCCGGCGAGCGTGCCGAGCCCAATCAGTGTCGCGTCCACATTGTCATGGTCGTAGCGTCGAACCCAGGCCCCGTCCATCAACGCGATACCCGCAAGCATTCCAGCCGTCGCGGTGGTCCAAAGGATGGGACTGTCGTCGCGGATTCCGAGAAAAGGAGCTGCCCCGGCTCCGAGGCCGATAAGCGCGCCAACCGGAAGGAGCCGGACATCGCCCGCTGTCACGCTGTAACGCGCGCTCCTCGGATAGACGGGTCCGATCAAGTACCCAGCGAACCCACCCGCCACGACGGCGGCCGCCACAAATCGCTCCTGATCCCGTGACTCGAGGACTCCTGTGGCGCCGAGGACACCAAAAGTGGTAGCCGCAGCCAACGTGGAGGCTTTCCGGGCCGATTGCCCTTCGCTGTCGGTCAGTCGGCGACCGTAGTTGAATCCGGCCATCGATCCGCCGAGCGCCCCAGCCAGACCGAGCGCCGAGTACGTTTTTCGATGGAGGTTTTCACCTCCGAACGCAAACAGCAGCGCCGACGCCGCGGCGTATCCACGAATCGCGCCGTCCGTCGCCAGCCCATTTTGGACGCTGGTGACACGGGTGGTCTTCGAGACGTTGTTCACGACGAAGAAGCTCGCACCGACGCTGAGCAGATACAGCGCGGTCGCCGTTTCGCCCTCGTCCGCGAACGACGCGATCAGCGGGCCATACACCGCCGCGGACAGGATCATCTGGTTTCGCGCAAAAGCGCCGCGCGACACGTCGGCGGTCTCCGTGGGGCGCTCCGCGACGACGGAGCCCGTGCGTGCCACCATTCCGCTGTCGATCGCCTCCCGCAGCGCCGCCACCTGCTCCTCGGCCAGCATGTATCGCTCGAGTTGACCATTGGTGCGTTCCACGGAGAGCACCTTCCCGCCCGTGCTGACGGCGTACAAGCGAGCCTCGACGAAGTCGCCCTCGACCGGCCACACGGGCGGTCTGAGCTCAAACCGTGCAACGAGCGCCGGTGTTAGGCTTCGCACCTTGGCGGCGCTGTCGAAAGACACGGGCGTTTCGACGATTTGTGCGTCGAGACGCATGCCGGCCAGGACGAGCAGAAGAAATGCGGCTCTGATCACGCTATCTTTTTTCGCCATGAAAATCGCGGTCTGCGTCAAGCGTACACCGGACTCCGAGTCGCGGTTCAAGATCGCCGCCGGTGGGTCGAATGTCGACGAAACCGGCTTGAAGTTCGACATGGACGACTTCGCGAGCTATGCCGTCGAAGTCGCGCTCCAGATAAACGAAAAGCAAGGGCCTGGCGAGATTGTAGTCTTTGCCGTCGGCCCGGATAGCGTCCAGGAGACGCTCCGCAAGGCGATGAGCATGGGTGCCGACCGCGCCGTGCACCTCAAAGCGGATGCGCCGGTCTTCGATGGCCTGGCCGTGGCGAAGGCGCTGGCCGCGGAGCTCAAGAATGGCGCGTTCGACCTCATCCTGTTCGGCAAATACGCGTTCGACACGTCGGCCGGTGTCGTCGGTACGGCGACCGGAGAGCTGCTCGGCATGCCGAGCGTCACCGCCGCCTCGAAGCTCGATATCGCGAATGGGCGTGGAACCGCGCGCCGAGAGATCGAGGGCGCCGGTGAGCTCGTCGAGTTTCCGCTCCCCGCCGTCGTCACGATCGACGAGGGAATCGCTCGACCGCGGTATCCGTCGCTCAAAGGGATCATGGCCGCCAAGAAGAAGCCGCTCGAAGCGAAGCCGGCCCAGCTTGGCCCGCTGCGAGTGACCGTGAAATCCATGGAGCTGCCGCCCGAACGCCCACCGGGCCGCATCATCGGACAGGGTGCGAGCGCGGTGCCTGAGCTGGTGCGTTTGCTTCAGAACGAAGCGAAGGTCCTCTGATGGCTGACATTCTCGTTTTCGCGGAATCGCGCGGCACCGAGCTGCGCAAGGTCGCGCTCGAGGCAGTAACGGCGGGACGTGCCCTCGTGGACGCCCTGGGCGGCGGCGAGGTACACGCGTTGCTGGTGGGACCCGCGGGCGTTGGAGCAAAGGCCGAGCAACTGGGCCAGCACGGCGCCGATCTGGTTCTCGTTTGCGAACACGCGGGTTTCGCGCGCTATGCCCGCGAGGCAACAGCCGCGACCGTCGCCGAGCGGACGAAGAGCGGGTATCGGACCGTCCTGATTCCCTTTTCCGCGCAGGGCCGCGACCTGGCCCCGCGCGTGGCGGCGAGACTCGACGCGCCGATCGCGTCGGACGTCATTGCGTTCACGGCTTCGGGCGACTCCATCACCGTGAAGCATCCGGGCTTCGCCAACAAGGTGATCCTCACGCTCGAAGTGAAAGGCTCGCCCGCGGTTCTCTCCCTGAGGCCGTCGGCCTTTACGCCGGCGCAGAATGCGCGCACCGCGCGCACCGCGCGCACGGAGGCGATCCAGCCGTCCGCGGACCCGGGGGCTGAGCGCGTGATGGTCAAGGAAGTCATCGAGGGGGCCAAAGGGAAACTTGACCTCGGCGAAGCTCCGGTGATCATCTCCGGAGGTCGCGGGTTGCGGGGTCCGGAGAATTTCAAGCTCGTGGAGGATCTCGCCGCGGCGTTTGGCAACGCGGCCGTGGGCGCTACGCGCGCGGTGACCGACGAAGGCTGGCGCCCGCACTCCGATCAGATTGGACAGACCGGGCGGCAAGTGAGCCCGCAGCTGTACATCGCCGTCGGAATTTCCGGCGCTATTCAGCACCTGGCGGGAATGCGAACGTCGAAAACGATCGTGGCCATCAACAAGGATCCCGAAGCGCCGATCTTCAAAGTCGCGGACTACGGCGTGGTCGGCGACGTCTTCGAGATCGTCCCCGCGCTCACCACCGCGGTTCGCGACGCCAAGAAGGACCATTGACGGCCGAAAACATCGTCTTCCTGTTCGTCCTGGCCGTCTCCGCTGGATTCTTCGCGCTCAACGTCCAGCGGCTGGTGGAGTACATGCGGCTCGGTAAGCCCGAGCCGCGTATGGATCGCCCGTTCCAACGCGCGTGGAACGTGCTGCGCGTCGGCATCGCGCAAACGAAGATTCTGCGCGAGCCGATCGCGGGTCTGATGCACGCGACGATCTTTTGGGGATTCATGGTGCTTACCGCCGGCACGATCGAGCTCGTGATCGCCGGCGTCGTTCCGGGCTTTTCGTACGCGCGCTTCCTTCCGCACGCCGTGTACCGAGGTTACGAGCTGTCCCAGGACACGTTCGCCGTGCTGGTGCTTGGCGCGATCGCCTTCGCCTACTTCAGACGGCTCGTGCTACGGCCGCGCCGTCTGAAAGGCGACAACGTCGAACCCTTGGACGCCTACCTCATCCTCGGGATGATCGGCGCGCTCATGGTGACCTATTTGCTCGCCGGCGGCTTTCTCGCGGTGGCGCGTCCCGGCGCGATATCGGACACCCGCTTCGCTTCGCTCGCGGTAGGCGCGGCGTTCGGCGGCGTCGATTCCGGCGCGGCCTGGATCGGCTATCGCGTGAGCTGGTGGGCGCACGCGCTGCTCGTCCTCGCATTCCTGAACTATCTGCCGTACTCGAAGCATCTCCACGTCGCCACCTCGCTCTTCAACGTCTTCTTCTCGAACACCAGCTGGAAGGGCGAGCAGGCGGTGATGCGCCCGATGGATCTCGAGGCCGACGTCGCGAAGTTCGGCGCGTCCGACGTGGAAGACCTCACCTGGAAGAACCTTCTCGACGGCTATTCATGCACGGAGTGCGGACGGTGCACCGCCGTGTGTCCGGCCAACATCACCGGAAAGCCGCTCAGTCCGCGAAAGATCGTGGTGAACGCGCGGCAACGACTCATGGAGAAGGGGCCGCTCATCACCGGCGATCGCATGGAGTTCTTGCGGCCCATGTTCGTCCACGGCGAGGGCGCGGACGCGGGTGCTCGGACGCCGAACGAGGTGCTCGAGCATCGGCTTCTCGATCAATACATCTCGGAGGAAGAGCTCTGGGCCTGTACGAGCTGTCGCGCATGCGTGCAGGAGTGCCCGGTCTCGATCGACCAGCTGGACGTCATCAACGAGATGCGCCGGTATCTCGTCCTGAGCGAGTCGCGCTTTCCGGCGGAGGTGCAGCCCGCCTTCGAATCGATGGAACGCAACGGGTCGCCCTGGGCCTTCGCGCAGGCGGATCGCGCGAGCTGGGCGGAAGGTCTGAACGTTCCGACCATGGCTCAGCTGCACGAACGGGGGGAACGTCCGGACGTGCTGTTCTGGGTCGGCTGCATGGGCTCTTTCGACGATCGCGCCAAAAAAATCACCGTCGCCTTCGCGCGCATTCTCCAGGCGTGCGGCGTTCGCTTCGCGATTCTCGGACAGGAAGAGCACTGCCATGGAGATCCGGCGCGCCGGATGGGCAACGAGTATCTGTATCAGATGCTGGCGAAGGACACGATCGCGACGCTGGACCGCTATGACGTGCTCACGGTCGTGACCAGCTGTCCGCACTGCTTCCACCAAATCGGCAACGAATTTCCGCAGCTCGGCGGCAATTACGAAGTCATCCACCACTCGACCTACATCGAGCGGCTGCTCCAGGAGAACCGCGTTCCGCTGCGGACCGACGAGGGCAAGAGGTTGACCGTCGCGTACCACGATTCCTGCTACCTGGGTCGCTACAACGACATCTATGACGCGCCGCGTGAGACGCTGCGTCGCGCGCTCCCCGTCGTGAACCTCGTCGAGCCGAAACGCACCAAGGACCGCGGGCTGTGCTGCGGAGCGGGCGGCGGCCGCATGTTCATGGAAGAACGGACCGGGAAGCGCATCAACGCCGAGCGGGTCGACGAGCTGTTGGCGACGGGAGCCGACACGATCGCGGTGGCGTGCCCCTTCTGCATGACGATGATGCACGATGGCGCGCGCGCGCGAAACGCAGACGTCCAGGTGCTCGACATCTCGGAAGTCGTCGCCGACCGTCTGCTGACATAAAAAGGACCGGCCCGCGTTGTTGCACGGGCCGGTCGGACAGAACGTGCTGGGCTGCGCTATCTACGAGTCGGGCGCAAGACCTTGGATCGATGCTGCCGAGCATCGAGGAGAACACGACGCACGTCGTTCGCGTCGGCGCCCCCGATGCGCATGAAGTCCGACGGCGGGTCGTTAAAGACCTGATCGTCCAGGATCTGGTTTACCGGGGTGATCGTCGTGCCTTCGACCTGGAACACGGCCCACAACGTTCCCGGCTGTCCCGAGGGTGGGAAAAACACGGCGACCAGATTTGCGCCCTGATACACATCCACGCGAGCCTGCGCGCTGCTCGACAGGCGTGTGCTCGTCCCGTCCGCCCCATCCGAGAAGTTATGGACGTAGTACTTGTAGACCCCGGAGGCCTTCTGGCGAAGCGTGATCGTCTCGGGGCCGAGTCCGTCGACGGCATCGTTGTCGAGGACCGCAACGGTGTCCGGCGAGCTGAAATAGACGTCGTTGAAGAACGCGACGTGGAACCTGCCTGTGTCCGGCGCGGATGCCGGTCCGGTGAGATGCGAATCGAGGTCGCACGGCACATTGACGTTCGCGCAATCGCCCCAACTGAGGACGATGCGCAAGTTGGTGCCGGTGAGCACTGGCGAAAGCGGGACGCGCACGTTGCTCGTGGCTGCGTTCACGACCACCGTCGACTTCTGGTTCCGGGAGAAGTCGCTCTTGCCCACGAACACTGTGTACGTGCCGGCGGGAACCGAGGGGAGCGTGAAGTTGCCGTTGGCGTCGGTGACACCCGACGCGACGATCGGATTCGCGTCCGGCGCATTGATTCCCGCGAAGACCTTTACGTCGGCGCCGCTGACGGCGGCGTCATCCAGCGCGTTCACCACGATGCCGCTGATGGTGCCCGCGCCGCCAACCGGTGCCATCGGGATCCTGCCGAGGTCCACCGTTTGGCCGAGCAGGAACGGCGCGTTGAAGTAGCTGAACGAGACATACCCCGTCATGCTGAAATCCAGCGTGACCGGCGGCGTGAGCTGCGGCGTGGTGAATGTTCCGTCCGTGACGCTGGTTGAGGTCGTGCCCTGGCTGGTGACCGACACGCCGGCGATCGGCGTCGTTCCATCGGCCTGGACCATCTTGCCGGTCGCGGCGCCCGTGGTGCTCGTCGTCACCGTCACGTTCGCCGTGTCCTTCTTTCCATCGAGCGCCACGATGATTTTCGCGGTGCCCTCGGAGACGCCCTGTACGGAGCCCGAGCTCGTCACCGACGCGATGCTCGGATTCGTGGAGGCCCACGCGAATCCGGACGCGTCCGGAATGCTCGCGTCGTTCCGATCGAACGCCACGGCGTGGTAGACCCGGCGCTGCCCCGTATTCAACACGTCCGTTTCGGGGGAAATCACCACGCGGCTCGCGACCGGACGGACGACCTGTACGATGCCGACCGTGGAGCGATCGCCCGAGCTTGCGGTAATGACGACGCGTCCGTTCGAGATGCCAGTCACCAAGCCTGTGCCGCTGACGGTGGCGCGCGACGTGTCCGACGCGTGCCAGCTCACGGCCGTCGCTTCGGTCGCGTTGCCGTTCTCGTCCACCACGATCGCATTCATCTGCTTGGTATCGCCCCGAGGAACTTCCGCGGTCTCGGGATCCATCAACAGCGTGAACGGCGGTGCGGTGACGGTCACCTTGATCGTCGCCGACTTGTCGAGGAACGTGCGAGCAACGACATCCGTGAACTTGTTCGAGCATCGCGCTTTCGCGAGACCGAACTCGTCGACGGTGACGACGGAGGAATCGAGTGTGGTCCAGCCAACGCGGACGTTGGGAACGATCTGCTCGGCCGCGTTCCTGCCGACGACCGAAAGCTGCACCTGCGTGACGGCGCTCTCGGACGGCGCGCGATTCAGGCACGATGTGTTGCCCGGAGCCGCGCCCGCCCATTGCAGATCGGTCGTGCTGGCGGCCTCCCCACCGACGTGAATCTCGATGGACGTGACCGTCACGTCGGGCGCCGTGTATTCGAGCTCGGGCGCGGCCGGGGCGTTGTCGCCTGGCTTGACGTTCACCGTGTCCAATCCCTCGAACACGACGACGTTGTTCGCGTCGAACGCCTTGACGCCGAGCTCGTATTTCGTGCTGTCGCCGGTGACGGTGACGCCTTCGAATTCGAGAATCGCGCTGTCGCCTTCCACCGACGCTTCCGCCACGGAACTATCGGTCGCGTTCTGCCGCTTCAATACACCGCGGATCTTCGAGATTTCGATCTTGGGACCACCCGAAGGGGCGGTGAGGAAGACCGGGGCAATCGGAAGGGAGGCGAAGCCGCCGCGCTTCAGGCCAACGCTTTGATCGGCACAGCTAAGGCTGACCGCGGCCATACCGGCGACCGCGAGAGAGCGCACGACTGAATGCATGGGAGGTGGGACAGGGGGCAATACCTGCAGGCGCACCTAACGTACTGCCAGGAACACGGTTGCGACAGTTCCGAACAGACTCCCAGGCAAGTTGCGATTGGATCAGATCTTACGCTGTGCTTCTGGTCACGAAACAGTCGGTGTAGCGCTGTGTTGCATGTCGTCGCGGAGTACCAGCGCATCCACGAATTCGCCCGCTTCGATTCGGGTGCGTTCGGGCGGTATGACGAGCAGCGCATTGGCGCGGGCCATCGACGAGAGTAAGCCGGACCCCTGCGGTCCAGTGAGCTTCGCGGTGAGATCGTTCCCGAGCGGCTGGACGTCGGCGCGAAGAAAGTGCGTCAGGGGTGCCGCGATCGTCACCGCTTCCGTCAAACGCACCGTGACGAGACGCCGAAAGAGCAGCGAATGCCCTTGCAGTTTTCGAATGGCCGGGCGCGCGAACAGCTCGAACGTCACCAGTGTCGACACGGGGTTTCCGGGGAGCCCCAGCCAAGGCGTTCCGCGAAGGAGCCCGAAGCCCAGCGGCGCTCCGGGCCGTATGCGAACGCGCCAGAAGCGGTGCGTCGCGCCCAACTCGGCGAGAACACTTCGCGTGTAATCGAACTCACCCACTGATACCCCACCGGTTGTGAGCAGCAAATCGCAATCGCAGCCGCCCAAGCGATCCCGCAGTGCGACCGGGTCGTCACCGACAAAACCAAGTGACACGGGCTCCGCACCTGCCTGACGGACCGCGGCCTCGAGCGAGTAACTGTTGGACGTCACGATCTTCGCGCCCCCCCCCGAGAGGACTTCGTCGAATCGATCCACGTCCACCAGCTCGTCCCCCGACGCGAGGACGGCGACGCGGGCGCGACGATAGACACTGACCTCGCTGCGCCCCACCGACGCGAGGAGTCCGATGTGACCGGGATGCAGCTCCTCCCCTTCCGCAACGGCGACGTCGCCCTTCGTGAGATCCTCGCCGCGCGGCCTGATGTTCCGGAGCGCATCGCGGTTGCCGAGGATGCGCACGGTGGATTCTCCAGCGTCCGTATCCTCCACGCGAACGACCGAGTCTGCTCCGCTTGGAACGGGTGCGCCCGTCATGATGCGCATCGCCTCGCCCGCGCCGAGGATACGGGTCGATGACGCCCCGGCGGCGATCGTGCCGACCACCTTCAGCGATACCGGGTCGGTCGAGCTCGCGTGGCGCACGTCGTCCGACCGAACCGCGTATCCGTCCATGGACGCGTTCTCCCAGGGCGGCAAGGCGAGGGGCGATTGGACGTCTTCAGCGAGGACTCTGCCGAGCGCCGCTCGCAAGGGAATGGATTCGGCGTCGAGCCTCGCGACGTCTCGGAGGATCGCGTCGGTTGCCTCCGAAACGCTCAGGGGACGCTCGCTCAGTTCGCGTTCCTCGCGTCCCGCAAGCGGGAGAGCCTGACGGCGATGGCGTCCTGGACGCGCGTGATGTAATCGGTGGGCACCAGGTAGTTGTTCGCCAGAACGCTGAAGATCAGCTGCCGGCCGTCCGCGGTCGTCACGTATCCCGAAAGGGAGCGCACGTTGCTGAGCGTGCCGGTTTTGCCTCGCACGTTCGCTTCGCCGACGGTACCGCGCATCCGCGTCCGGAGCGTGCCGTCGATGCCCGCCACGGGCAGCGCATCGTAGTACACGATGAAATGCGGTCCGCGTCGCATGGCGTCGAGCACGCGAACCACTGTCTCCGGTGAAATCAGATCCTGGCGCGAGAGACCGCTCCCGTCCCAGACCAGGAAGCCGTCGGGAGCCGCGCCCCAGCTCCGCAACCGCTCACCTGCCAGTCGCCGCGCCACTCGCGCCGTTCCTGTATCCGTTTTCTGCAAGGCGACCGTCTTGAACAAGATCTCGCCGATCTGGTTCTGCGAGGGCTTCATGAAGGCCGCGAGAATCTGAGAGAGCGGGGGAGACCGTTCGACGTGCACCGTATCGACTCCGGCGGCGGCAGGCAGGATGCTGTCGGCCACCGTGATCCCGCGCGATTGCAGCGCCTCGCGCAGCGCGGCCAGATACGCTTCACTGGGATCGCGATACGTGACGGTCAGCGACACGGAGTCGCCGGGAGGTATCGTTCCCGAGATCACGACCTCGCCGCGCGTGGTGTCTTTCACGGCAGTGAGCTGCGCCGCCGAATCTCGGCCCAGCCCCCGAGCGGCCGTGAGCGCTTCCACGCGAACGCGCGGAACCGATCGAGCCGGAGTCGTGCGGACCGACGGAGGGCTTCCTGGTCGCTCGGCTCCACGAACGTGAACCGTGGCGATCCCCTCGTTGAACAGCAGCTCATCGATCGCGGCGCCGCTCGAGGTGCTCAGGTCGTCGTACTCCCAAGCCCATCCAACGTTGGCGTCTGGAAACGCGTCACCATGCGCGAGGAGGCGGCCGCGCACGCGCCGGAGGCCGCGATCGCGCAGCGAGTCGGCAATCGACAGCAGCGGGAGCATCGCGTCGCCCGCCATGCGGTCGCTCACACTGGGGTCGCCGCGACCCACGACCAGCAGATCGCCGTCGAGTATGCCGTCGCGGATCTCGCCGCGCGCCAGGATCGGTGTCTGAAAGCGAAAGTCGGGACCCAACGCATCGAGTGCGAGCGCCGACGTTACGATTTTTTGGTTGGACGCCGGTACGAGGAGCTTGCCCGCATCGCGCGAGTACAGCGTGTCGCCGCGCTCGGGATCGACGATCAACACGCCCACGCGCGCATGTCGGATCGCCGGTGCGGCGAGCATCGAGTCGATGGCGTGTCGCAGCGCTTCGCGATCATCGAAAGCCGGTGCCGGAGCGAGGGAGCCCCGCGAACAAGCGGCCCCAGCCAATAGGATCAGGAGCCGCCAGGGGGCGCCCCGCATCAACAAATCTCCCGGGAAAGATCCGAGAATCTACTTCGGCGACGCGGCCATCGCGCGGGCGCGCTCGAGATCGGCTGGAGTATTCACGCTGAAAAAAAGCCGCCGCGGATCGCCGAGCTGTTCGACGGCGGAGATCGGGATCCGGTGAACGCGCGGAATCTGCCCGAGAAAATCGCGCGCCGCGCCACCGCCGCCGTCAAAGAACTTCGCGAGCGAGTGGCGCACTCTGACGGAGTAGTATGCGCAGAACGGCTCGTACCCGTAGGGAGAGTCGCTCTCCGGGACCGTCACGTCCGCGTCATGGACGATGGCTTCATGGATGAGCGCCTGGAGCAGAAGCGGGGTGACGAACGGCATGTCCCACGCGACCACGAGCGCGTCGCGACCGCGGCTCAGCGCGGCTTCGACACCGGCCATTCCTCCAGCACCCGGGTGGAGGTCCGCCACGACAGCGACACCAGGGAGCCATTTGTTGGCTTCCGAGTCGTTTGCGACCATGATGAGTTCAGGGGTGACCTGCCGAACGGCCCTGACGACACGGTCGACCACGCGCTCGTCGCCGACGATCTCGAGCCCTTTTGGGACGCGACCAAATCGACGGCTCGTTCCCCCAGCCAGCACCGCGCCGACTGGAGGGCGGGTCAGATCCGCAATCCCCGGCGCTCCGCGGCGGCATCCAGCTCGACGGTGAGCGCGCGCTCGATGATCGGCAGCTGCATGCCGTCACCGCGGCGTTCCTTGAGGTACCGCGCACACGCGTGGCAAACGAGCAGCTCGTACCCGAGGTCCAGCGCGTCCACTCGGACGAACGTGGGCGCTCGAGTGGCTTCACAGCCGAGACATCCCAGCGTCGGGGAGTGCCACAGGGTGTCGCAACGCGCGCACACGAGCACCCGATTCGAATCGGCCCGGAGAGCCAGGTCGGGAGGCCCACCGCAACATGGACAGCTGGGTTTCTTCCACTCGCTGAACTGGACGCCCTTACTCGCCTGGGTGGCGGCGCTGCGCAGGATGGCGTTGCCGACCAAAGCCGCGGCGCGAAGTGCCAAGCGACGCCCCTCGTCGCTCGAGCCGCGCTCACCGACGAGCCATGCTTTCAGCAGCGGCTGCGCAATCGCGTACCCACTGCGAAAGGAGGAAAGGGCACGGGGAGAGGCCATCCCGCACATCTCGAAGGCGGTCGCCACTCGGCCTAGGCTGCCGTCGAGATCCCCCGCTGTCCGCAACACCTCGTTGGGATCAAATGCGACGCGTCCTTCGGTAATGTTGGTGCGTGCCCGGCGCACGCGGGCTGGAGCCAGACGAAAGCGCCCCAGCTCCGTGTGGACGCGCACGAGGGGTCCCAACTCGTCCGCAAACCCGGTCGGCGCGCTCGTGCGCGCGATGGTCTTGGTAGAGGTCACCCTGATCTCGGCAATCGCACAGATCTGTTCTCGCGCGCGTTTTCCACACTTGATGAAGAGCGAACCCCTCTCCAGGTCACGAGCGGCGTGATCGTACGTTTAGGAGATCAGTCCTCCCGATAGGTGCAAAGGAGCGTAGCGTCTTCTGCGACAGTGACTTCCGTGACCCGCACGACCTTGCCAAGAACAGTGCTGAGACGCTGGAAGATGAATCGGGCGAGGTTCTCTCCCGTCGGCACCAGTTTGCCCTCCGCGAACTCGGGGACGTCCAGGTTGATGTTCCGGTGGTCGAAGCGATCCTTCACTTCGAGCGCCAAGGCACCGTCCAAGGTGGATACATCGACGAGCATGCCGGTGCGGTCGTCGATCTCGCCCCGAACGGTCACGTCACAGGTGTAGGAATGCCCGTGATAGTTCGGCCGGGCACACAGGCCGAACACTCGCTGGTTCTCCTCGTCGCTCCATTCCGGACGGCGATAGCGGTGCGCGGCGGCGAAAGTGATGCGGCGCGTGAGAAAGGCGGACGCCATTCACGCAAGCTAATGATCTTCGCCGGGTGCACCGCCCCCCGCCGTGCCCTCCAGTCCTTCCTGCGTGGGCGTTTCGGGAGGAATCCAGGGCGTACCACCCGCGATGGACTTCCCGATGTCGCGCGTGCCGAACAGCCGAGAATCGAGATCCTCCTCGGTGTGCTCGGCTTCCACGCTCTGCGGGACCGCGCGGTCACCGAGCAGCAGGCCCTCGGTCTTGTCCTCTTCGATGAGATGATCCTCGATGTCCAACGGGCTTTCGGCGCGATGGATCGACTGAACGACGAGATCGTTCCGGACTGCCTGGATCCCGAGGACGTCGGTCACCACGTGCTCGGCGACCCGCCGCTCATAATCGGTCCCGACCCGGCCTTCGAGAACGATCGTCCCCTGCTCGACGAGGATGGTGATGTAGTCGGCATCGATGCCGTTGTGCGCGCGGAGATGCGAGCGCACGACATCCCTCAGCTCGCGGTCGTCGAGGTCGCGCAGGTCGTGAATGTTCTCGAAGTCGCTCGGCATTCGCCTACTCTCCTCGCTCGCGTCAGGCACCAAGGTGCCACGCCGCGAGCCGCGCGCGAGCTACCTGGAAAAGAGGTACGACACTCCGATGGTCAACGCCGGATTGTTGAGCCAGGCCGTGCGGTTCTGCCTCAGACTGAAGATCGTCGTTTGATCCTCCGCCGGCAGGTAATACGTCTCCGGGTATTTGACCGAATAGAGGCGGTTGACGACGTCAACACGCAACTGATACGGACCGCCCGGCGTCCAGCGAATTCCACCACCCCAGGAGAATGCAAAGCGGGTGCCGAATGCGAAGTCCCCCACGTCCGCCTTGGTGTGAAAATCGGTCGCGAAACCCCCGCCGGCCCTGAGCTCCGGAACCAGATTCAGCCAGCTGCGCTCTCCGGTGAGCGCGAGCGCCATCCCGACGTCCGCCAGGTAAAGGGGCCAGCGAAACATGCCAAGCGATTTGCACTCCCGATTCGCCGATGGGCAGGTCTCCGGGCGCTCTGGGTCCAGTACGCGACGGTCCGATTCGACGCGAGCGAGGTCGAGCGTGAGGTGCGCCGGCCCTCCCGCGCGCCATTGATAGCGTGCGCCCACCATCGGGCCGCTCCGCGGCGCGACGCGAGCCGGGTCGAGCTTTGCACGATAGTAGCCGCCGTATAGCGTGATCTCCTGCGTCTGGCGGAGATCGCGGTAGGGACTCCTGGTCGGAGGATATCCGACTTGCGCTCCGAGCTCGCAAGTGATCGAGACGATACCAAGTGCCAAAATCCCCCTGAAACGGGCCCTCATGCTGGCACTCCCACCGGCTCGAGATGTCTCAAATCCATTCCTGTCATCTCCATAGGGCGCTCCAATTCGAGCAACCGCAGGATCGTTGGTCCGACGTCACACAGCGCGCCACCAGGCCTCAACGGCCGATCGCCATCGGGATCGACGACGACGAACGGCACCGGGCTCGTCGTATGGGCGGTGTGGGGACCGCCTGTCGCCGGATCGATCATCAGCTCGCAGTTGCCGTGATCGGCGGTGATGAGCAGCCGGGCGCCGGCCTTCTCCGCCGACGCGAGCACGCTTGCCACACATCGATCGACGGTCTCCACGGCGGCGATCGTCGCCGGCAGTGATCCGGAGTGCCCCACCATGTCGCCATTCGCGTAGTTGCAGAGGATGAAGTCATGCGTCTTGGCCTTGATCGCGCCGCACAAGACGTCCGTCACTCCCTGCGCGCTCATCTCAGGCGCCAGATCGTACGTCGCCACCTTTTGACTCGGCACGAGCAAACGATCTTCGCCGGGGAACGGCGTCTCGATTCCGCCGTTGAAGAAGTATGTCACGTGCGCGTACTTCTCCGTTTCGGCTGTCCGAAACATCGTCTTTCCGGCGTTGGCCACGACTTCGCCCACGATGTTCGCCATCGACTGTGGCGGAAAGGCGACCGGAATGTCGAAGGTCCGGTCATAGGAGGTCATCGTGACGACTTCGAGTGACGGGCGCCGGCCGACGCGAAAGCCATCGAAATCCTGATCGGTGAGGGCACGCACGATTTGCCGCATACGGTCCGCGCGGAAATTGCAGCAGATGAGCGCGTCGCCATCGCGCATGGGTGCCACCGCGTGTCCCTTCCGCGCGATCACGTGGGGCTCGATAAACTCGTCGGTGACGCCGCGCTCGTAACACGACCGAATGACCTCGAGCGGATCGCTCGACTGCGGCCCGATGCCCTTCACCGCGGCGAGATACCACTTCTCCATCCGATCCCATCGATGGTCGCGATCCATGCCGTAATACCGTCCACCGAGGCTGGCGACGTGCGCCCGAGTTCCGGCGTAGGCCAGCAGATCCCGCACGTAGCCCAGCGCGGACCTCGGCATCGTATCGCGGCCATCGAGCAGCGCGTGGATCGCGACGTGCGCCACCCGCCGTCGCTCCGCGAGATCGATGAGCGCGAAGAGATGTCTGTCCGACGCGTGGACCCCGCCGCTGCCGATCAGTCCCATGAGATGGAGGGTTCCGCCGTCTCGTTTCGCCGTCTCGCACGCTTCGATCAGCGCGGGGTTCTCGAAAAAGCTTCCGTTGTCGATTGCCAGGTTGATACGCACGAGATCCTGCATCACCACGCGGCCGGCGCCGAGATTCAGGTGGCCGACCTCGCTGTTGCCCATTTGTCCCTCGGGGAGGCCGACGGCGAGTCCGGAGGCATCGAGGAGCGTGCGCGGCGCGCGCGACCACAGGCGATCCCAGACCGGCGTGTTTGCCAGCGCAATCGCGTTGCCTTCACGCTCCTCGCGAAAGCCCCATCCGTCGAGCACGACCAGCACGACAGGGCGACGGAGCGGCATGCGACGGAATTCGGCGAAAAGGTAGAGCCGGCAGACCGCGCTTGATCTGCGGGTGCCGGCGAGTCATCCTCCGGCGCGGTCTTCGGAAAAATGTACCCGGGACCATGACTCTCACCAAGCGACTGCCGAGCGACTGCCGATTACAGTATGAGCGATTCACCCGACAATGGGACGCCGGATATTGGCGTCGCGAGCGAGCGGCGCCGTCCGGGGTGGGCGGAGTTTCGTCGGTCGTATCCTGGTCTCGTCGCCACCATGGCCATCGCGTTGGCGGCGCTGCTCGCGATGGATGGGTGGATCATCGCCAGGCGGCTGCGATATGCGAGGGAGATCGAACGACTTCGCGGGTCGATGACCCTGGTGGAACGCCAGCGCACCGATCAGATCGTTTCACAGGAGCAAAACAAGCTCCGGGTCGCGATAGAGCTCATGCGTCGCCAGGCGCAGCTCGAGCGCGCACTGCATCTCTCGGTCGCCGTGGACAGCGGCGTCATGTACCTCGAGCGCGAAGGCGCGCAACTCCGGGAGATGGCCGTGCAGGTCGGACCGGAACGCCGCGTCGGCACTCCGCCGGACACCGTGCGGCTCGCCGCGCCTCGCGGTGCGCGCACGGTCGCGCGCGTTTTCTCCGAAAACGAGCCGTGGGAGGTCCCCGAATGGGTGTTCGCCGAGCGCGGGATCCCGGCTCCGCCGAACCGGTCGATCGGCGGGGCGCTCGGTCCCGTCGCGATTCTTCTCGATGGCGGAACGGTGATTTACTCGACACCCACCGCGGGACCGCTCAGCGACTCCGCGTTCGTCCTTCCCGGGGCGATTCGCGCTCGGGCCGAAGATCTCCGCGCGATTCTTCCGAATCTAAACGCCGGTATGCGCGTCTACTTCTACTGACATGTCATCACTCATCGCGCGCGGCGGACGCTTTGTCTGGGGCCTCATCGCCTCGGTAATCCTCCTGGCGGCGCTGAACACGCTGCTCTTCGCGAACACCCTCGAAGTGCGGTACGAGCGCGACGTCAGCCGCATGGTGTTCAACGACAATACGGAGCTCCTGGATGACCTCCGGCGGCGCGCGGGTCTGGAGAGCGACAGCCTCGCACGGCTTCTCACGTCCATTCCCGAGCCGACGCCGCACAAACCATATCTCGTCGTCAGCATTGAAGAGCACCGCCTATGGTATCGCCAGGGCGATTCGGTCCTCTTCACCGCGGAGGTCGCCACTGGCAGTGGTAAGGTGCTCGAGCGCGCGGAGGGCGACACGCACTGGAGATTCGAGACGCCGCGCGGGCGGCTGACGGTCGAATCCAAAGAGACGGATCCGGTCTGGATTCCCCCAGACTGGCACTATGTCGAACAGGCGCAGAAGCGGGGATTGGGAATCGTGCGTCTCAGCCGCGGTCAACGGATCCCCACAAGTGACGGCGGAGTCATCACCGTGGCGGGCTCAGACGTAGTTAAGCAGTATCCCGACGGTCGTCTGACTCGTATAGAAGCAGGCGAAGACAGAGAAATGGTGGCGGAGGGCAACCTTATCATCCCGCCGTTCGGCACCAACCAGCGAAAATACAAAGGGGTGCTTGGCACTCATCGTCTGAACATCGGCGACGGCTATGCACTACATGGCACGAACAAGCCCGAGACAATTGGCCGATCGGTCAGTCATGGTTGCGTGAGGCTGAGAAACGAGGACATCGCGACGCTCTACGACATGGTTCCCACCGGTACTCCTGTATTCATTTACTGAAAGGGCTGGATCAATCCTAACCGAACGGTCAATCTGGCCATGACAATCTGTGCTGGAGCGCACAACGGTTTCTGCGGTAGAAGGCTAAATTGGTGTCGATTCTGTAGTTCTGTTGCTCGGAGGAACGCAAGATGATGGTTGGGTTCGTCGCCCGCGCACTGCTTAGTGGCAGCGCGGCATTCGCTATTTCCACTACTGGGGGCGAGCTGAGCCCGGTACCGACATCAGGGTCCGCTGGCACGCCCGCCGCGATGCGGTCGGTTGCCACCGACTCGATGCGGTCGGGCCGGAGCGGCAAGCTCCGCGGACCGCTTTTTTCCTATCTGACCCAACGGCCGTTCTCCGAGAAGGTTAACGGACGGATCGGTCAGTATCTCATTGGGTTCTGGCCTGGCGAGCACCGACGTGTTACTACAGGGGCGTATCAAAATCCCAGGGGCTTCATCGAGGTGACTCGCGAGAACCAGGATACCTGGATTTCCGAGCACTTTCGCGTACGTGACTTTCTGACAAAAGGTCAGACCGGTACCTGGCCGAAGTATCTGGTTCTGAGAGAAGAGCTGGTCGACAAACTGGAGCTGGTCATTACGGATTTGAATAGCCGAGACATCCCCGTTCGTCATATGTCGGTAATGAGCGGCTTTCGCACGCCGGAGTACAACGGACCGGGCGGCGATGGGCGCTCAGGTATGAGTCGGCATATGTATGGTGATGCAGCCGACGTATTTGTCGATAATGATCGGAATGGGCATATGGACGACCTCAACCGCGACGGCAAAGTGGATCATCGTGACGCCCGCGTCATCTTGGACGCGATCGAGCGGGTCGAGCGCCGTTATCCGGACCTCGCCGGCGGCGTGGGGGTGTACCGCGCCAACTCCGCGCATGGCCCATTTGCGCACGTTGACGTTCGTGGTTGGCGGGCCCGGTGGGGGCTAACCGGTTGACGAAGAAGAAGCGGCGTTTCAAGCCGGTGATTCGACGCCACGGGGGCCTCCGGGCTCGCGTGGCGACGGTTCTCGTGACGTTGTGCGCCGCCATTGGTGTCATCCAGTTCTATCGTCCCGACTCAGCTCTGGGCCGGACGCCGTTCGGACATCTCGGCGGCATGACCTACAATCTCGGCTCCGCGTCGGGCAATGCCTTCGGCCGGAGCGGCGAGGTCAAGCTCCTGTTCACGATGCCGGGGGACCGGGTCGAATTCCCGCTTGCGGTCGGCGGCGATCCCGCGGTGCTCAGCTACGAGTGGACTTCGCTTCGCGGCAGCGAAACGGGCTTCGTCGCGCAGCCGCTCGACGGCGCCGAGGTGTCGACCCCGCTGCTGCCCGGCTTCTACTACCTGACGCTCGTTCGGGGTGAGGACCGTCAGATCATTCGCGAGCCCACGCTCGCCGTGATGCGGCCGTTCCAGGAAAAGTTGGGAACGATGCTGAACGGATACCGGATCGGCACCTACCTGGCCGAGCGCCTGCGCGGTTCACGTGAGAAGGAAACCCCCGACGGCTTCCTCGAGGTCTATCCGCAGCATCTCGATCTCGCGATCAGCAAGCACCTTCGGCTGCGCCATTTTCTGACACATGACGATCAGAAGGATGTTTGGCCGAAGTACGTCGCGTTGAACCCGCGCCTGCTGGACAAGTTGGAACTCATCTTCGCGGAGCTCGAGACGCGCCGAACTGGTGTAGCCGTTGACGGCGCTGTCGAGACGCAACAGCTCGAGCTGGACGTGCATTCGGGATTCCGGACACCGGCGCACAACACGGGCGTGCGGCGCGCGGCGCGCGACAGCCGGCACCAGTATGGTGACGCGGCGGACATCGTCGTGGACGCGAACGGCAATGGACGCCTCGATCGCCTCGACCATCGCTTGGTCGTGGCGGCCGTCGAGGTCGTCGAGCGGACGCATCCGGATCTCGCCGGCGGTCTGGGGATATATACGAGCCGTCGTTATGCGACACCGTACGTACACATCGACGCACGCGGTAAGCGCTCGCGCTGGCGGGGGTGAGCTGAGAGCCGGCCCTGTGGGGCCGGACAAGAGCCGGCCTACCGCCGGAGAACTGTCGCCCTTCGGGCGGAGAAACAGCCGGCCTGTAGCCGGATTATTGTTCATCTACGACAAATCCGCGGCGTAGCCGCGGCAGTTCTCCGGCCCCCAGGGCCGGCAGTCCACCGGTCTTAAGGCCGGCAGTT
>JBBDXZ010000071.1:0-31825 GCA_040902075.1 Gemmatimonadaceae bacterium | reverse complement strand
CAGCGCCGGCACGCGCCGCGTCGAGATCCGTGGCGATGGAACGTTCGCGCGATCGTTCGTCCCGGTGGGCGACGCGTTCGCCGGACTCATGATCCCGATCGTCGAATCCGCCGCCGACGCGTTGATCCTCGGCGAGCTCCCGCGCGTCCGCCGCTGCGCCGATCCGCGCTGCGGCCGCGTGTTCTACGACGGGACGAAGAACGCGGCGCGGCGCTGGTGCGACATGGCCACCTGCGGCAACCGGGCCAAGGCGGCGCGCCACCGGGCGCGCCTCAAGGCGTCGTAGTCTCACTCGCTGTTATTCCGAGCGCAGCGAGGACTCCGCGGTTGCGCCGCGTCACAGTCGTTCGGACGTATCTCGCGCTCGACGATCGCTCGCAGTTCAACGCAAAGCAGGTGAAGCCCGGGATGAGTGGCACGATCATCCGGCGCGCTCCGTGTCCGGTCGACGTGTATCGCCGACTGTATCGCGAGGTCGGGGAGCAATGGTACTGGCACGACAGACTCGAATGGTCGGACGAGAGTCTCGCCGAACATCTCTCGCGGCCGGACGTCGGCGTTTGGGAAATGACCGTGGGCCAGGACTCCGCCGGGTACTTCGAGCTGCAGCGCCATGACGATGGCAGCCTGGAGGTCGCGTACTTTGGACTGACCCCCGCGTACATCGGACAGGGACTCGGCGGACGGATGCTCCAGCGGGCCGTCGACGAAGCATGGGCGTTGGGCGCGAACCGCATCTGGCTACATACCTGCACGCTCGACTCGGCGCGCGCGCTCCCGAATTACATGAAGTGCGGTTTTCAGCCGTACAAGACGGAGCGGTTGGAAGTCGAGATCGAGGGGAAGGAGGTCGTCTCGGAGCGAATGCTGGGATAGGTCGTAGGTGATGGGTGCTCGGTGGTAGGTGGTAACCGCGCCTCACCTATCACCCATCACCTATCACCTACGACCTTTCTTCCCCCTCTTCCGCCCCTTCCCGTGTGACCCCGAATTCCCGTACGGTGTGCGTGGGCCGCGACGCCGTTCGTGCTGGCCCTTCGAGCCGCGGCGGCGTGCCGCGGACCGATCGAGCTCTTCCAGCTCTCTGTCGGTGAATGGGCGATCGAGCTCTTCGCGCAACGCATCGAGATTGTCTGCTCGTGCGGCGCCTCGGGCGCCTCGTGTGACGATGAAGCGCAGCGGACGGTCCAGCGACGGCAGCTCTTCTTCGGCGATCGTCCGCGCGAGTTTTTCTGGAAGACTCAGGCGCGCCACTCCGTGGCGGCCTGAGTCGGTTTCTTCCACGTCGTAGCGAATCGGAATCTCTCGGCCGCGGATCTCGACGAAATCCGGGAGCGCCATGTATCTCTCGCGCTCTCGCCGGGGGACGATCGACTCGGCGTCGATGCCGAGCCGTGCGCGGCGAAAGTCGCTGAATGAGCGAACGTTCTGCTCCTGGAGCTGCTTCTTGTAGATCGCCGCCAGCTCTTCCGCGCCCAGGCGCGGTGTCGTCCCGCCCGAACGCCGCCAACTCTCGCGGATCTCCTCGATCGCGACGCGATCGTTCTTCGCCGCCATGTGTCGCGCGTCGCCGCGCGCGAGTCCTTCCGCCAATGCGTGCTGCGCCTTCTCCACCAGCTCGGCGGGAATCTCGTCGATCGGCTCGACCTCTCGCTCGAGCTCGAATCCATGATACGTGACCTGTCGCCGCAGCACGAGCGGCGCGCGCTTCGCGTTCGGATCGAACACCAGCTCGGGCTCGCTCTCCGTGGCGTAGCGCCGGATCAGCGCCATGGGAATGTTCGTGCCTTCGATGGATGCGCGTGGTACGCCCATCTTGTCCATGAAGTAGCGCAGCTCGCCCGCGATCGCGCCCCAGCTTCCGGCGACGCTCGTCTTGGAGACGCGTACTTCCTCGCCGCTCGCCGTTTCCTCGCCGATCACGAGCGAGAACGGCAGGAACTGCGCGAGCAATTCCTGGAACGTCGCGAGCACACGTTCGCCCGCGTTGGACATGCGGTCGGGTAAAGGCAGTCCGACGGCGCGATAGATGCTCGCCATGCCGAGCGCCGCGTCTTCGATCGACTTCACGAGAACACCGCGCCGCTCCGCCCATTCGTCGACCGTCTGTTCGTCGAAGAGGTGGCGCGGGAGACCATAGACTTCGCCCATGCGACCGGCAGTCTGATAGGCTTCGGCGTACAGGTTGTATGCGGTCAGGTGATCGCTGCCTGGCACGGTCACGCCGTCGAGATCGCGCTCTTCCCGCGTCATGCGGTGCAGCGACTCGATGGACGCCGTCACCGCGAGGAACGGCACCAGCTCGTCGTCGGCGTTCACGAGCAGCTCGGCCCACGCGCGCTCCACGGGCATCGCCTCCACCGCCCGCCCATAGCGCGTGAGCCGGCCTTTCTCCACGATGCCGCGCTGCTCGAGCAGCGCGAGCGCATTGCGATACGCCACCTTGTCCAGCGGGACGGGAAGATCGAGCTCGTCGGCCCGCACTCCGAGCGCGGCGCACGTCATGGCGACTCGTTCGGAGTCGCCCGCCAACTGAAACTCGGGCGCCGTCGGCTTGAGTCCCGAGAAGTGGATGTCGCGATCCGACAGAATGAAGACGCGGCCACCCTCGACTCGGCCGTGTACCCGTCCCGCCATCTGGAGAATCTCGTTCGAGCCGAGGTGCTCCTGCGTCAGGACGTTTCGTCCCCGATCGATCACGTTGAAGAAGCGTTTGTCGTCGATGATGACCGTGTCGAGTCCGCGAACGTTCAGCGCGCTCTGGCCCGCCGCGGTCATCGCGAGGAAATACGGCTTCTTCTCGCCTCCCTCCAGGAACGGACGCAGAATCCGAATCGGCTCGCCCCCGTGATAGAACGCGGTGTTGACGCCGGGCGCGTACCGTGACACGTGCGACGCCACTTCCTCGACGCCTTTGCGCGTGGGAACGAACATCGCGACGCCCCGATGCTCCTGCCGGATGTTCTGGAGGAGACGCGCGTCGAGAAACTCGAGCGGCTCCTTGTCGACGACCTTGACCTGGGCCGCCTTGTCCTTGTCGAACTCGTACACCTCGAGCACGTCGGCCGAGTCCAGGTAGTCGCGGTAGAACGTCGGATCGACCGTGGCCGACAACCACACGTACCGATTCTTGTTTCGCTTGCCGAGCGCGAGACACAACTCGAGCTCCGCGGAGGTCTGGTGGATCTCGTCCACGACCAGCGTGTCCGTCGGAAGGATGTCGTGCTCCTCGAACCAGCGTCGCGCGATCCCCGTCGTGACGATGATGACGTTCCACGTGGGAGTCTCGGGCGTGGCTTCGCGCTCGCGATTGACGACGCCGACGTTGAGCGCCTTGGTCTGAAGGATCTCTTCCGCGATGGGGCGAATGGAGAGCGTCTTTCCCGTCCCCGTGCCCGCGACGATCCCGAATCCCTTCCCGGAGCGCGCCAGCTCGCGAACGCGCGCGCCATGATGCTTTTCCAGGAAGGTCTCGATGTCGAGGCCGAGCGCAAGCTCGATCGTCTCGCAGGCGGCACGCGTGGGCGCGATCACGATGACGCGTCCCGTCGGAGGCTCGGCCTGAACGAACGCCTCGTGATCCGGCGGGAGCCAGTGGTCGTGAACGGTGCGAGTCACGCGACGCGCAGGTGCAAGGTCGACGCCGCGGTTGCCCCGCGGGTAACTACGGCAGCACGAGCGGCGGGCGGCGAACGACGGGCTTTTTGTCGCCCGGTTTCGACGGGGCAAAACCCTTGATCGCTCCCTTCCCCTTCACCGAGCTGTCGCGCTTCGGTGCCGCGTAATCGTCGCCGAAGATCACACGGCCCTTCGCAGGGCGATTTCGGACCGCGGTCGCACAGTCGGTCGGCGCGGGCTGCTGCGCCGCGGGAACGTCGTCCAGCCAGACGCGGCACATGCCCGCGGGCGGACGCGAGCTCGCGGGAATCTCCTTCTTGCGACTCTCCGTTCCCCGCCCCTGGGCGTCCACCGCTCGCGGCAAAGCGAGCGCGACGAGACCGATGGTTAGTGCCGCAGACAGCTTCATAGTGCAATGATATAGGCAGAGCAGGTGCCAGTGTGATCCCAGAGCTAAGTGATACTGTGACAGCGACTTACAATATTGCTGGGTCCGCAGGTTCATGTCAAACTGTCCAGCGCGTGAGAATGGGGTGTCCAAGAAGGTGATAGGTGGTACCTATCACCTATCACCTATCACCTATCACGTACCAGCTAGTCCCCGAAGCTTATCCCCGTCTCGCGTGCCGTGCGCACGACGTCGTGCGTCGGGTCCACTTTTTTGGACTCCTGCAGCGCCTCTCTCATAGGAATGGTGACGATATGGGGCGACTGGAGCGCCACCATGTGACCCCATTTCTGTTCTTCGACGGCACGAACGGCTGCGCCGCCGAAGCGTGTCGCGAGAAGTCGGTCGTATCCGGTCGGCATTCCACCGCGCTGCAGGTGGCCCAGCACGAGCGACCGCGTTTCCTTGCCGGTCATGTTTTGCAGCTCGTACGCCATGCGGCCGGCGATGCCGCCGACGCGCCGATCCTGGCCCGGCATGGACGGCCCCATGATGGATTCACTCCCGCCTCTCGGGACACAGCCTTCCGCCACGACGACAATAGAGAACTTTCGTCCCGCTTTGTCGCGCGCCTTGATCTTGTCCGCGACCTTGGAGAGATCGTACGGAATCTCTGGTATCAGGATCACATCGGCAGTGCCCGCGAGCCCGGCGTGCAGGGCGATGAAGCCGGCGTGTCGCCCCATCACCTCGATCACGATCACGCGATCGTGGCTCTCGGCCGTGGTGTGCAGCTTGTCGATCGCCTCGAGCGCGGTGTTCACGGCGGTATCGAAACCGAACGTCGTGATCGTGCCGGCGACGTCGTTGTCGATGGTCTTCGGCACGCCGACGATGCGCATCCCTTTGTCGAAGAGTTGATTCGCGATCGCCAGCGAGCCGTCCCCTCCGATCGCGATCATCGCGTCGATGCCCATCTGCCGCGCGTTGGCCATTAGCTCGTCGGACCGATCGACCTCCTCGAACGTGCCGTCAGGTCGTTTGCGCGGAAACTTGAACGGGTTTCCTCGGTTGGTCGTCCGGAGGATCGTACCGCCCATATGCGCGATGCCCCGCACGGACTCTCGCGTCAGCGAGACGACGTCGTCCTCTCCGAGAAGGCCGGCGAATCCCCGTTTGATGCCGAGCACCTCCCAGTTGCGGCTGAGGGCCGTGAGCACCACCGCGCGGATGACGGCGTTGAGCCCCGGCGCGTCGCCGCCGCCAGTGGAGATGGCTAGCCGCATGAACTAGATAGGGAAGTGGGAAGTGGGAAGTGGGAAGTGGGAAGTTAGCCACGCGCCCATTTCCTATTTCCCATTTTGGCCCCTCCCCAACAGTTCAATAATCTCCCCCGGCTTCGCATGCCGATCGGTCTTCGACTTTTCGAAGATCGGTTTGCCATCGCGATGCACCTCGAAGCGTCCCTTGCCCGACGGAATCAGTGACACGTCGGCAGTCGGGTAGTTCGCACGAATCTCGGTCGCCAAACTGACGGCCCGCGGTTCGTAGTTTCAAAGGGTGCAGTATTCGATCGTAATCGTCATCGGCGTTGCCTCGGCGCAGGAGTCAAGCAGCGCGCACTAAAGCTAACGCGACGCGATCGGCAGGCCGACGTGCGACGCGAGTCGGAGGATGATCGTATCCTGCCGCGCGACTACCTGTCGCAACGAATCGACTTGCCACTGCAGGATGCCGTAATCCTGTTGCATGGCGTTGATGGCGGTCCCGACCTCGGTCATCGCCTGAGCAATGTTGGCTTCGGCGCGCGGATCTCGGCACGAGGACAGGACCAGGACCGTGAACAGGAGACTGGCTGGCTTACGGATGCGGATAGGTCGGAGTCGTGACATTCGAGGCACTCGCGCGCTAACGGTGGAAGCCGCGAAGATGTGATACGGCGGCTGACGGCGTTAGCGGCAGATTGTGACATGCCGCCCGTCAAGCACAGCGAAGGGTATGCCGGGTATACCATCGTCGAGCTGGTACTGGTGCTCACGATCGTAGGGGTCTTGATGTCGATCGCGATTCCTCGCAGCCAGCGGATGCTCGACGGAATTACGGTCCGGTCGGCAGTGGGAGACGTTCAGGCGACGCTGAGCTTCGCTCGAACCCTCGCGTTGGCCGGCAATGCCGCGGTCGCGGTGGATGTGGATACGGCCAGCGGCATGCTGAGAATCCGTCGTGGCCCGGAGATCCTCCTCTCCCGGAATGTCGGGAGCGTCCACGGCGTTCGGTTGGGATCGACCCGTGATTCGCTAACCTATGACCCGCGAGGTTTAGGGCGCGGCGCGGCAAATCTCAGCATTGTCGTACGCCGGCGTACGGCGGCGGAAACGGTGTTCGTCTCACGATTTGGGCGCGTCCGTTAAGGCCGCGTAGCAACTCCGTAAACGCCCGCTAGATTCGATCCGCACCTCCCGCACCTCCCGCACCTCCCTCTTCCGCACGTCCGCCCGCCGGAGAAACACGGAATCGTGCAAATCGCAAGGTGTTGTAACAAAACGAGCCACGCGTCTAAACAGATGTGACCCGTCCGCCGCGGAGGTGGGTTATTGCTAATGAGATGAGCGACGCCGCCGACGTTCAGCGCGTTCTGAACGGCGACGTGGATGCGTTTGCACGCCTGGTGGATCGCTACTACGAGCGCTGCGCGCGCTTCGCAGTGCGGATGCTGGGCAACCGCGATGATGCGGAAGACGCACTACAAGCCACGTTTATGCGTGCGTATCGCTCGCTCGGGAAGTACCAGGAGCGGGATAAGTTCAGCGCCTGGCTGTATCGGATTTTGGTCAATCAGTGCCGTAGTATCGCGGCGAGGCGGAACCAGCGCGAGCGGGTGTTCGTACGGGAAGAAGCGTTACTCCTCAACGCGCCGGATCGCCGACCTAACTGGACGGGTGAAGACGAAGAATTTGTGCAGCGGGTGCTTGCGGAGCTGGATCCACTGCTCCGTGAAGCATTTCTGCTCAAGTACATAGAAGAGCTGAGCTACGAGGAAATGTCGACGCTGACTGGAGTTGGCGTGTCGGCGCTGAAAATGCGAGTGAAGCGCGCATGCGATCGTTTGAGGTCCCGATGGGAGCGCATCAAGGATGAGTAAGGATGAGTGACGAACTGAATCCGCTCGATCCGAACGTGGAGTGGATTGTCACGGAGGCGCGTCGCCCCGTGGCCGTCGATCCCGACGCACGCCGCCGGCTGCTGGACGCCGTTCGCGGCGAGCCGGTGCCGCACCGACGGTCCCCGGTCGTCGCCTGGTTCCTCGAGCCGCGTCATGTGGCCCTTCCGCCGATCGCCACCGTCGCCTTGGCGGCGGGATTGGTGGGTATCGGCGTCATCACGGGATTCGCCTTTAACCGGGACGGTCGCGGTTCGACCGAACAGCCCCGCGCTGTGGCTGCGGTATCGCAGCTCCCGGACTCTATCGCACCTCGTGCGGTCAGGTTCGTTCTGATCGCGCCGCAAGCCGCTCGCGTATCGGTCGTGGGCGATTTCAACGGGTGGGATAGCGACGCGACGCCCGCGGTGCGCCAGCCCGATGGAGCGTGGACGACGTATGTACCACTCCGCCCAGGGCGACACGTCTATTCATTCATCGTAGACGGCAAGCACATTGTAAACGATCCAGCAGCGCCAATTGTCCCCGACGACGGGTATGGTCAGAAGAATGTGATGCTCGTTGTTGCGGGAGCCTCATCGTGACGACCCATTTCGCTCGCGTCGCAGTGGCAGCGCTGTTGGCTGTCGTTCTCGCCCCAAGCGCGCGCGGCCAGATGCGCGATCCGCTCGGGCAACTCGAGCCTTCCGTGCGCTATTCGGTGGAATTGCTTCTGGATTCTGCCCGCCTGGCGGGAGTGCCCACACGGCCGCTGGAGTCCAAGGCGCTCGAAGGTCTGAGCAAGCGCGCCGACGGCCGTAAGATCGTGCTCGAAGTTCGCCGGGTCCTCCGAGACCTGCGTGAGGCGCGGAGCGCCGTCGGGGCGCGGTCCGAAGATGAATTGACTGCCGCGGCGGCCGCACTCCGTGTTGGCATCACGCGAGCCGAGCTCGCTCGGCTGGCGAGCTCGAGGCAGGACAAACAACTGACGGTTCCCCTGGTCGTGCTTGTCGACCTGATCAGTCGCGGAGTCCCACGGGACACCGCGTCGCAGACCATCTCCCAGCTCTGGCAGCATGGGGCCGCCGACGATGACTTTCTGGGCTTGTGGAGTGGCGTCCAACGGGACATAGTTTCAGGGACGGATCCTGGAGCCGCGCTAATGAATCGCGCGCGCGAGATACCGTCCCGAGCACCGGTCGCGTCGCCACGACCGGAATAGTTCGGAGACTCTAAAACCGGGAGGCGAATGCCCGATCGGAAGCAGCACGCCACCGCGATAGCGGTGTCACTCGCGCTGCTCACCACTGGTGAGCATGCGGTGGCGCAGAATGCTTCTGAGCTCGAGACGCGGTTCGAGGCTGGCGCGACCAGCATGACGTCCCGCACGAGCAGAATTCCTCTCAACGCGTTCGCGTTGACGCCGGGGATCCGATACGCCGACCGACGCCTCTCCGTGAGCGCTCGCGCGTCCGCTTGGCTCAGCGGTGAGCAGGTGGAACTCGGCAATTCGTCCGTGGCCCTCGAGGCACATACACCTCTGCTCTACGGGGTTCGTGCGGAGCTCTTCGCGAATGCGAGCCGGCTGTACTTCGATCCGTCCGCCCAGAACGATCAACTCGACGCCGAGGGCCGTCTCCATCTCATGCGGCAGCGCGGCGGCGTATGGCTGGGATCCGGCGTCGCTCGACCCCTCCGCGTGACGGCGGTATCGAACGTCAACGTCAGCTCCGGCGGCATCTGGACGAAGCTCGGCTCGACGACCCTCCGGGGAAGCGTGACGAGCTTTTTCTTTACGAAGCTCGCGAGTCCCGATACGATCGAAGGGCCTTTCGCCTGCACTGCGACGCTGGACGCGTCTGCGCCGATCACCCCTCCCGACGACGGCGTCGGTGCGTTGCAATCCACGAGTACCGGATGCCGCCACCAGTCGCGTCTGATCGATCTCGAAGGCAGCGTTGGCTGGGAGCATCGTTTGGTCGAGATCACGGTTCGCGGTGGGCAGCGCTTCGGAAACAGTTTCGACGTCACTCCGGAATCGCGTCAGTGGGCCTCGGGTCAGGCGGCCTTCTGGATCTCCAACCAGATCGCCGCGGTTGCGGGTGGTGGACGCGAGCCAGCACAGCCGACTCGCGGCCTCCCCGCCCGAAGCTTTGGCTCGCTGGGCTTGATGCTCGCGTATTGGCCGATTCCTCGCGGGATCGTACCTGTCGAATCCCCGGCAAGCTTGGTGCAAGCGTTCGAGTTGCGCCCCGCGGGAACGGCGGTGCAGCGCATCACGGCTCGGATCGGGGGCGTCGAGTCGGTCGAGATCATGGGCGATTTTTCGGATTGGGCGGTGCTCCCACTCATTCGGCGCGGACGAGATCAGTGGGAGCTTCTTGTGCCCATGACCGCGGGCATTCATCACATCAACCTGCGCATCGACGGCGGGCGGTGGGTCGCACCGCCGGGAATCCCGACCATGAAGGACGGCTTCAGCGGCGAGGTCGGGGTGTTAGTGATTAAACCCTAGGACAGGGGAAAGGGGAACGGGGAAAGGGGCAACTGCAACGGCAGTTGCCCCTTTCCCGTTCCCCTTTCCCCGTTCCCTCTATGGGGTAAGCGTCACCGGCTTCCTCGGCAGCTTTTCGTCCCGATTCGCCGTCAGGTACACAAAGGACGCCACGATCACGGCGTTCTTTTTCATGTCCTCTTCCTGAATGCGCTCGAAGACGTCCTGATTCGAGTGGTGCGTGCGCGTGCCGTACTCCACCGGGTCCTGAATGAACTGGAAGCCGGGGAGACCTACACGGTCGAACGACTGATGGTCGGTGCCGCCGGTATTTCGGATCGTTGTTGCCCGCATGCCGAGATCGCGGAACGGCTCCATCCACGCCTGGAAAATCGGGCGCACCGCCTCGTTGCTTTGGAGGTAGACGCCGCGAATCGCGCCGGTCCCGTTGTCGACATTGTAGTACGCCGAGAACGTCTCGTGCGCCGGCTTGGCGTGAAGCCCGGTGCTGTCGCGCATGCCGAAGTTCTCGGTGACGTACATCCGAGAGCCAATGAGCCCCTGCTCCTCGCCCGTCCACAGTCCGATGCGAACGGTGCGACGCATCGGGAGTCCGCTTGCCTTGAGGATGCGAAGCGCTTCGATCATTACCGCCGAGCCGGCCGCATTGTCGGTGGCGCCGGTGCCTGTCTGCCAGGAATCGAAGTGCGCGCCGAGCATCACGATTTCGTCGCGCAAGCGGCGGTCGGTACCCGGGATCTCCGCGACGACGTTGAACGAATTGAGATCGGCATCATAGAAGCGATTGTCCGCTTCGATTTCGACTTTGACCGGAATGCCCTTCTCGAGCGTGCGCGCCATACGGCCATAGTGCTCCGCCGATACGATGATCGTCGCAGGCGTCCAGGGTGCGTTCACGGCGCGCGAACCAGCGCCCTGCGCGAACACGGTGCCGCCGTCGCCGCGTCCCGGCTGTAACACGCCGGCGATGCCTTCACTCCGGAAGAGCGCCGTCCGTTGGCGGCTGAGCTCCGCCATGGCGCGGGCGCGCTCTGAGTTCTGCCCTCCCCCGAAACCGCCCTGCTGTTGCACCTGCGGGGGCAACGCGGCCATCGAGTCGAGCTGCGCGTCGGTGAAGCGTCTCGACATGGGCTCCCAATGGGGCCGTACCACTGGGACGGCGCCGAACATGACCCACTTGCCGGCAAGTTTGCCGCGGTACTTCGCCAGGTCCGCCAGGCTGTCGACGCGTACGACCGCGACTTCTCCGGTGACGGGACCGTTGGTCCCCGGTGACCACGCGCCGGGGTACGCGATCAGGGGATACTGCGTGGGGGCAACCACCCGAGCGGTGAACTTCTCGCTGCTCCACCCGCGACCGAACGGCCCCCACGTCTCCAACCGCGGATTGCTCATGCCCCAGCCTTTGAGCTGACCGACCACCCATTCGCCAGCGGCCTTTGTCGATGGCGACCCGGTGAGGCGCGCACCATACACGTCGGTGAGGTAGCTGGTGATCTCCATGACCTTGGAACGCTGCATTCCTTCCTCGCGAATCTTCGCGAGCGCCGGAAGGTCGACCTTTTCGGACGGTTGGCTCTGAAGCGGTGACGCGAGCAGTAGTGCGACAGCGGCGCCTCGGCCCAGGACGCGCAGGAGGGGGAAATGCGACATCACGTGGTCTCCATTGATGAAAGCGAAAACTTCGAGTGTCCGTGAAAGGTACGGCTCCGCGCAGAAAGTCGCTGGAGCGCCGAAACCCCGCTTGCGCGCCAGCGTAAGGAACTGCAAGAGCCCCCTCACCCACGGTCGGCGTATGCGTTTTCGCACATCCCTCCTGATTGCCGCGCTCGCCTTGCCCACGGTCCCGCAGCCGGGAAGCGGCCAGAGTCTCGATCTCACGATCAATAACACTGGACTGAGCATCGGTGACTCGCGCTTCGTTCGCGGCATCCGGCTCAACTTTCGAGATTCGGACCTCCAGCGCGTTGAGGGCATCAACGCGACGATCTGGTCCCCCTACCCCGGTTCGCGCGGGGTGGTTCAGGGCCTGGCGCTGGGGCTCCCCGTAACCGGCGCGCGCCGGATCGAGGGCGCCGGCATGGGTCTATTCGGCGTCGGCACGGAGTCCGAATTCACGGGGTTGGGGATCGGCGGATTCGGCGTCGGCGCCGGCGGAGACGCGCGCGGAATCCTGGTCGGCGGCTTCGGCGTGGGGACCGGTGGTGATTTGACGGGGCTCACGATCGGCGGGTTTGGCGCGGGCGCCGGTGGACGGGTGCGGGGGATAACCATCGGCGGATTTGGCGCCGGGGCGGGCGGCGGAATCGAGGGGATCACGATCGCAGGCTTCGGAGCGGGCAGCGGCGGCGACATCCGCGGTGTCACGATCGCCGGGTTTGGCGCTGGCGGCGGAGGCGACATCACCGGTCTTCAACTGGCCGGGTTCGGCGTCGGGGGCGGCGGACGCGTGAAAGGAATCTCGATGGCGCTCATCGGAGTCGGAGGCGGCAGCTCGGTCACGGGATTCCAGTTCGGCGGCATTGGGGTCGGAGGCGGCGGCGACGTCACGGGCATCAGCATTGCCGGCATCGGTGTCGGCGCTGGTGGCACATTGCGCGGACTCGCGGTCGGCGGAGTGGGAGTGGGCGCGCCCTCTATTCGAGGGATCGTCATCGCGTCGTCCGCGGGCGGTCACGACGTCAGAGGTGGTGTGCTCGCGCCGGTGTATTTCCGGATCGAGAGCCAAGAGGACGGTGACCTCGGCCTCATGCGAGGCATCAGCGCGAGCGCCTTCAATCACATCAAGGGCGAACACCGCGGATTGTCGATCGGCCTGCTCAACTACGCGTGGGAATTGCGCGGGTGGCAGGTTGGGGTGCTGAACTACGCGGCGAACAATCCGAAAGGGTTGCGGCTGTTGCCACTGTTTAATAGGGAGTGGTGAAGAACCAGGGAGCAAAAAAAAGGGAGCAGGGAGCACTCTTGTCCGCTCCCTGCTCCCTTTTCCCTGCTCCCCTCAGTTTTCAGTCAGCCGCGACGGTGCCGAAGTCGTACCCGGGAACGGAAACGCGCGGAATCGGCTTTCCCATCACCGACTCGATCGTCCGCACCATTGCGATTTCGTCCGGCGCCATGAAGGTGAACGCGTCGCCTTCACGCGATGCACGCCCGGTACGCCCGATTCGATGGATGTAATCCTCCGGCTGTTGCGGTACGTCGTAGCTGATGACGTGCGTGATGCCCGAAATATCGAGTCCGCGCTGCGCGATGTCGGTCGCGACCAGCACACGAATCTTCCCGGCCTTGAAGTCCGCGATCGCCTGGGTGCGGTGCACCTGCGTCTTGTCCGCGTGCATGCCGGTGGCTTCGATCCCTACCTCTCTCAGGTGACGCACCACGCGGTCCGCGCCAATCTTCGTCCGCACGAACACGAGCACGGAATCGAGCTCGCCGTCCTTGAGCAGGTGCGCCAGTAATGCGCTCTTCCGCTCGCGGGGGACCGGATACACCGCGTGCGTCACCGTCTCGGCGGCCTCCGAGCGGCGCCCGATCTGCACCACGACGGGCTTTCGGAGATACTTCCGGGCCAGCACTTCCACTTCCGGGGGCATCGTCGCACTGAAGAGCAACGTCTGCCGGTATCGTGGCATTTCCGCGACGAGCCGGTTGATCTGGGGCGCAAAGCCCATGTCGAGCATTCGGTCGGCTTCGTCCAGCACGAGAACTTCGAGGTCATCGAATACGACGTTCTGACGCTCCACGTGATCGATGAGACGACCCGGAGTGGCGACGATGACGTCCACGCCCTTGCGCAGCGCTTTTTGCTGCGGCTCGAGGGGAACGCCACCGAACACGGCGACCACCGACAGCTGCGAATGCTGCGCGTACTTCTGAATGCTCTGCTCGACTTGCATACAGAGCTCGCGCGTGGGCGTCAGCACGACGGCGCGCGTTCGACGCGGCCCGTTGATCAATTGGTCGACAAGCGGCAGCGTGAAAGCCGCCGTCTTCCCGGTGCCGGTCTGCGCGAGCCCGATGACGTCGCGTCCCCGAAGGATGGGGGGGATTGCTTCGCGTTGGATCGGGGTCGGGATGCGATAGCCGGCATCTCGCACGGCTCGCTTCACTGCTTCGGAAAGGCCCAGCGACTCAAACGTCTCGTACTCGCCGGGCTCTTTAAGGTCCACTTCTGTTTCTGTTATTACCTGCTCCATATGGTCTCAAACCTAGCTACGATAAGAGTTTGGCGCCACGATCAGCGCCCGCTGGGACTGCCACGCAAGAACTGGAGAATCTCGGTGTTGGCCTTGACAGCGCATTCCTGCATCACGAGGTGGCCACCCTCCCGGATGTAGACGACCCGTGCGCTCGGGATGAGCTTGGCACCCGCCGCGGCGCCGTGGACCACGCGATCGCGTCCACCCGTGATGACGAGGACGGGTAGGCGCACGCTACGGAGCTTGGTGGCTGGGATCGGACTCCACGTCGCGCGATGAATGCACGCGCGACACGCATGCGCGAACTCGTCGAACTGCGTCGGGGCCCAGTATTCGTCCACATCGCGACTGGTCGGCCGTTCCGGAGTTCCGAAAACCAGGTTCAGAATGAGCGTCACCGTGGGCCGACCGAGAATGCGCGGCCATATGTAGTTGACGACGGGCGGCGAACAGAGCTTGATCGCAGTAAGCGTAGGAACGCTGCCGAGTCCGACTGGCCCGATGAGGACGAGCCGTTCCAGGAGCCGCTCACCGCGCGTCGCGAGCTCGAGTCCGATCGACCCGCCCATTGAGTGTCCCACGTAAGCGAAGCGACGGATGCCCATTGCCTTGGCGACACCGAGCGCCGCATCGGCCATTGCGCTGGTCGAGTACACTGACGCGTCGGTGGGTTTGTCGCTCAAGCCGTGGCCAGGCAAGTCGAAAGCGATAGCGCGGTGTCCGGCGGCCGCGAGGGCGGGGATCGTTTCCGCAAAGGAGTAAACCGAACCACCCCATCCGTGCACCAGCAGAACGGCATTGTCCTTCGGGGGACCGCTCTCGATGACGCGCAAAGTCAGGCCACTGTCGAGCGCGACGAAGCGAACGGTGATTCCCGGGACACCCGCCGGGTACATCCGATCAGGCGGCAGCCTTCCCGCGCGTTTGGGAATCAGACCGGCTCGATCGGTCGTCCCAGGATCCTCGCGATGAGCCCGAGCCTGAAGGTCGCGTCGGTCCATCGTTCGTCTCCCGACAGCGCGTTCTCCAGCGGATAGGCCGGCCACACGAAGGGATTCGTGGAGCGCAAGGCAGCCATTCCCTTGTGCGGATGCCAGACGCCTTGCCCATCGCGGTCATCCAGAAACCGATCGAAGAGCTTCGACCAGTTGTCGCTGCGCTTCAGGAGGCCCAGCCTCGCCATCAGTTCGAGCCAGGTAATCGCGCTGGGCACGTCGGCGTCGGCGGCGTTGCGATTCGGCAAGTGGTCGCCAAGCACGAGATGCGGTTGGGACATGACCTTCTTGCCGCACAGTTGCAGCGCTTCCTGCCTTGGAAGCGGCTGTGACAGGAAGTGGTAGAGGCGGTCGAACGCCTCATGATGCTCGGTGCGGAAGAGCGGCATGTGCGCGAACATGATGAGCGCGTACATCGAAGGAGGCGCCGCCTCGGCCGCGAGTACGTGCTGGTTTCCAATACGGACCCAGGGCTTCTGGGCGAGCGGCGACCTGAGAAAGTTCGCGATCCGCTCCAAGACGCGACGCGCCACGCCACGCAAGCGCGGGTCGTCTTCGTAGCCCGCCTGTGCCAGGGTGGCGCCGGCTGCTTCCCGCAGAATCGCGCGGCCCCGACGGACGAGGTCCTCGTCCTGAGATTTAACGGCCAATTCGTACAGGAACTCCGGGTCGCTATCCTCTGCCAGCAATCGAAACAGCACGCGCCGGGCATGCACGAGCGGCGGCGAGTCTTTGTCCCAGCCGTACTCCAGCAGCCGCCGAACTGCGTTGATTGTGCCGATGCCCTCGAAGTGATCCGACCGTGTCGAAGGCAGGGACAGCATGGAATGATTCCACGTCCCATCCACGCGTTGTTGCAGGGCCAACATCAGCGCGGGTCTGTACGTATACGGGAGTGCTACCAGGCGATCTCCAACCTTTTCGCCTAGGCGAGCGACTTCAGCAATGGCTCGATACTGTATGGGTGCTGCTGCGTGTTCTAGCAGCCAGCTCAGCGGAAAGCGAACAGGCGCCGGCGGTATAGAGGCTGGGGTCGGATTCGCGGCCGTGAGAGTTGGCGGAAGGGTCACTGGCTTGTCGATTCGGTCTCCCTTCGGGCTTCAGGGGGTTACCACGCAGACCCGGCGGTTTGGGCGCGTAAGCATAAAGAGTTTTGCGATTTGCGCTAGAGCAGTTCTCAACGCGTTTGTATTACCCCACTTACCCACTTTAGGAGAAGTACAATGAGGAAGCTTCAGTTGGTTCTCGTCGCCGCCATGCTCGTTGGCGGAGCGTCTGTGGCCGCCGCGCAGGAACCACAGCCGCAGGGCCAACGGCGGGGACGGCCAGACATGATGGCCATGGTGATGCAAGGCATCACGCTGACCGCTGACCAGCAGACTAAGGTTGACACGATCGCGAAGAAGTACGGCGATCAGCTTACCGCACTTCGTGCCGACCAGAGCATGGATCGCGAGACCCGCATGGCGAAGTCCCGTGACCTCCGGACCAAGCAGCAGGAAGAAGTGAAGGCTCTTCTCACCGACGATCAGAAGAAGGTCTTCGAGAAGAACGTGACCGACTTGCAGGCCCAGATGCAGCAAGGTGGCGGGCGGCCGCCACGGTAAATCGGGTAACAGGGAAGAGGGAACGAGGAAAAGGGCAACCGCTATATCGGGAATCGGGAAGGACAAAGGGAAGGAGAAAGGGGTGTCCCGTTCTCCTTCCCTTTTCGCTTTCCCTCTTCCCGCTTCGTCAGTTGCCCCTTTCCCCGTTCCCTCTTCCCTGTTCCCTAGGTTTAGGTTGTGCGCGGCGAATTCCTGGACCTGAACGGCGTCCGTCTCTACTACTACGCGGCAGGCTCGCGTGGCGCCGGAGAGCCGATCGTACTGCTGCACGGCTTTCCCACCTCCGGTCATCTATGGAGGGAGGTCGTTCCGCTGCTCCCTTGGGGCCATCGCGTGGTTGTTCTCGACCTTCTGGGCTTCGGCCGAAGCGATCCGGCATCGTCCGGAGGTGTCGACCTTCGCAGTCATGCCGATCGTGTCGTTGCCGTGCTCGATCACCTGGGCATCAACTTCGCTTGCCTCGTCGGGCACGACATCGGCGGAGGAATCGCTCAGGTGGTTGCGGTCCGGCATCCACACCGGGTGTCTCGACTATGCCTCGTGAGCAGCGTGGCGTTCGACGCCTGGCCCAGCCGCGAAGTAAAGCTCGCGCGCGCCATGCTTCCGCTGACGCGACATCTGCCGCCGAGTTGGATTCTTTCGATCGTGCGCGCCGATCTCTTGCGCGGCTATGTGGATCACGAGCGGGCATCACGTGACGTCGATCTCTACCTCCGTCCGTTCGTTGGGGCGGACGGACGCGATGCATTGATGGCCCATCTTCTCGGGCTCGATTCCACTGAGACACAGGCGCTCACACCGCGCCTGAAAGACGTCGTGTCACCGACGATGATCCTCTGGGGTGCGCGCGATCCGTTTCTTCCGCCAGCGATAGGCGAACGTCTGCGCGCGGCGATCCCTGGAAGCACGTTCGAATCCATTCCGGACGCTCGGCATTTTTTGCCGGACGAAGCGGCACATCGTGTGGCCGACGCGGTCTCGAAGTTGTTACTTCGCTGAATCCGGTTTCAGCGCCTCGACCGTGTAACGGCTGCGGGGATTCCAGAGGATCCAACTCATGATGCCGCTGTCGTAGCCCGAGCGGATCTGATCGCGCACATGCTGCGTCGTATAGCGAGGCGCGCCGTAGGTGAAATCCTGGTACCACGGGATGATCTTGGCCGCGCCGGCGACGCTCTGGGTCCGACGAATGGCATCCTCGAGCGCGCGTCCAATCGTTTCGTACGGTTTCGCGTTCGGATTCGAGAGGCCATAGGTCCCTGGCGCGAAGTGTGACGGGTAGGTCATGGGCAGCACGACGTCGGCTCGGTCGATGAACATCTCCCACCGCTGCCCGATGCCCATATCCGTGGAATCCGTTGCCGTCAAACCGAAGACGTCGATCGTCATCGGAACGCGCAGCGGCTTTACGAGCGCGCGGAGATCTCCGAGTTGATCGCGGATCACCTGAGCGCGGACGCGGCCGTGCATCTTCGCGTACCGGCCTTCCTCGATGACACGGTCCTCGTCCGGAAAGCGAACGTAGTCGAACTGCAGCTCGCTGAAGCCGAGCTTCACCGCCTCGGCCGAGATGTCGGCGGCGTATTTCCAGACCTCGGGGTGTGTGGGATCGAGCCACGGCTTCCCTTCGCGGTCGAGCCAGACCGCGGCGGTGTCGTCGCGACGCCGAATGGCCCATTCGCGCTTCTTCTCCGCCAGCAGAGGATCCTTGGCGACGACGATTCGCGCGATCGGGTAGATGCCGTACAGCCGCATGCTGTCGAGGACAGCGCGGAGGCGGCGGTACGTCATCGGCTGGGTCGTGTCGGCGCCGATCTCACGGGCAAGGGCGACATCGGAGCGATAGAGCATCAATCCGCGATCGTCTTTCACATCGATGACGAGGGCGTTGATCTCGGTTGCTTTGGCGAGGTCGATCAGCTCCCACATGGGGGGACCGATGGCGGCCCAGCGGTTGACGTAGAGACCTCGCAGGGTGTCGGGAGTAGCGACGAGCGGCGACGCGGCGCGAGGGACTGAATCGGGTTGTTGGACAATCACCCCGGTGGCGCTGTCGATCGGCGGAGGATTCGAACCGGGCCGCGCATCGCCGCTGACACAGGCAGCCGCGAGGACGAGTGCAACGAGGCGACAACGCATGGCGCCTACAACCGTTTCACTTCGTCCTGAGCATCCAACAAATGTCCAATATCTCGCGACACCGCCCGGGCCTCTCGCGTTGCGCTCGTCACGTCGTCCAGCGCGCTCGATACTCCCGCCGATCTGAATCGCACGAGATCGAGCTTCAGGTTCTCCAGCGCGAGACTCGCGCTCTCGAGTTGCGAGAGAAGCGCCGACCGACGCTCGAGCAAATCGCGCAGCGTTGAGCGCTGGCGCTCGAGCAGCGAGATGCGACGTTCCCGCTCTGAGGATTGCGGCTCGCGCTTCAAGCCGTCGATGCGCTCGTCCAGCGTGCCCAGCGCGCTGCCGCTGGCGTCGGTGTCCAGGCGATGGAGCGTCATGCCCACGGAGGCCACGCGTTCGACGAGCGCTTGCACCGTGGTCTGGAGATCGGGCGGCAGGATCTCCCGCTCCTTGGGGGTCATGCGCGCGAGCAGGTCGGTGATCACCTGTCGGCTTGCGACCGCGCGCCGGATCGCGACCCCGTGCGGCCCGTCGAGGACCTCGCGCGTGACCACGTCCTCGGCGGCGTCACGCGTCGGATGCGTCGAATGGGAACCTGTCGGCTTGGCCGCGGGCCGGCGCACCGGACCAGACAGCACTTGCCTCAACGTGACGCCTTCGCCCCACAGCCAGCCGGCCTGGAATACAAGCGCCACACCCAGAGCGAGTGAAGGGAAGATGAACCATGGCTCCCCGCCGACAGCCGCGTTGATCCCGAGCAACATGAGCGCGACAGCCGGGTAACCGAGGAGATTGCGGCGGAATTTCGAGATCTTGCTCGCGACTTTGTCCTCCGGCGGCGCGTTGTTCGAATACGATCGCGCGTACGCGCGCTGCGCGTCGCGCTGCTCGCGATACCAATCTTTCCGTTCGCGACGCGACATTCCCACGGGCGGCGCGTTGAAGAGGGGACGAGGTGGAGCGAGGAGCACCGGTTCCGGGTAACCTCGCGGCAGTCGTGCGGACTGCGGGGGGCGAGAGGAGGAAGGTGGGGGAGGGGGAGTGGGAATGTGCGGGGGCGGCGGCTCCGGGTAGGGACGCGCCATCGGGCGGCCGAGGATCGCGTCGCGCATCTCCGCCGCGGAACGCCAGCGATCGTCGGGACGCTTCGCGAGGCTGTGCTCGATGGCGGACGCGAGCGAGGCGGGCACGTCGGCGCGGCGGCCGCGAAGAGGGGGCGGCGGTTCCGACACGTGCTTCATGAGCATCGCCGGCGTGTTCGTCGCCTTGAAGGGCGTCTCGCCCGCCAGCATCTGATACGCGACAATGCCCAACGAGTACATGTCGCTGCGCCCGTCCACGTCCCGTTCGCCCAACGCCTGCTCGGGACTCATGTACGCCGGAGTGCCGACGGCCATGCCAGTCACGGTGAGCCGGGACTCTTCGGCCGCGGCACGCGCAATCCCGAAGTCGGTGACGAGCGGACGACCGGTCGCCCGATCGAGCAGAATGTTGTCGGGCTTGATGTCGCGATGCACCACGCCCTGACGGTGGGCGTAATCCAGCGCGTCGGCGACGTCGCTGATGATGCCGCGCACGTGCTCGATCGGCAGCGAACCCTCGCGCGCGAGGCGCGCGGCGAGGCTCTCGCCGTTCACGAGCGCCATGGCGAAGAAGACGAGGCCATCGGCCTCATCGACCATGTAGATGGGCACGATGTTCGGGTGCGTGAGACCCGCCGCCATCTGTGCTTCGCGCAGGAACCGCGAGCGAACGCTCGGGTTGAACGCGAGCTCGGGAGGGAGCACCTTGATCGCGACCCGGCGGTTCAGTCTGACGTCGAGCGCGCGAAAGACCGCAGCCATTCCTCCGCGGCCCAGCTCCGCCTCGATCAGATAATGATCGCCGACCGCCGCGACGAGCCGGTCGCGGAGATAGTCGGTCACCCTGGTCTCGCGGACTGGCGCGAGCCGGAGCGGCCGGAGCGTTCCGTGACCCGCGCGACCTCGTCGGCGATATAGAGCGCGCTATCGACGTTCTCCGCCAGCGCCATGGCCTCGAGCGCGAGCGACGTCACGCGCTGATGCGTCTGCGAGCCGGCGCGGAGGCGCAGGACATCGAGTTTGAGCTGATAGAGGGCGATCGAGCAGGTTTCGAGCTTCGCCGCGACCACGTCACGCCGATCCTGGATGTCCTTCACGGCTCGGCGCTGGCGCTTCAGGTACGCGAGACGGCGAACGCGCTCCTCACTGCCCCGCTCCAACGGGTTCGCCTGCTCTTCCAGCCGAAAGATCTCGGATTCGAGGGCCGTGCCGCCGCCGCTCACGACGTTGCGCTCGAGATCGGCGAGCGCGATCGCCAACGACTGGATGCGCTCGTGCAACACGTTCGCGGAGCGCGGCACGTCGGACACGCGCTCCCGATCCCGCTCGGGCAGCGTACTGACGAGACGAAGGATCTCGTCGCGATCGGTCACCGCCTTTCGCACCTTGTCGCCGTGCGTCCCCGCCGCGTCATAGGCGGACTCGCGGTCGGCGGCCGTGTTGGCCCCCGCGTCCATCCCGCTGAACACCATCGCGCCCGACGAGCGCCGCGCCATGTTGCGCGCGCGGTTGCGCTCACGCAGCTCCTTGCGCTTGTCCCGATTGAAGAGCACGCGGACGTACTCGAGGAACTCGTCGGCGACGTCGATGAGCTCCTTGTCGCGCGGCTGCCGGAACACATCGCGCCAATCGTAGCCTTCGCTCCAGAGCTTGGCGTACTTGAACGCCATGTAGATGCTCCAGAGCACGGTGATGCCGATGAAGTCGCGGTCGCCGAAGATCGAGGCGATCACGATGACCGCGTTCACGAAGAGGTAGGGCGCCAGCTTCTTGCGAAACTTGACGACGTCCGGCGCGTCGAAGCGACGCATCTCGTCCGCTGTCGGAAGCTCCGTGTCCGAACCGTATCCGTAATTCATCGGCGCCATCGGCGCGGGGCGGACCGGCACGAGGGCCCCGCCTGCCCCGTGAGGACCGGGAGGATGCATCTCGGGGACGTGACCGGTGTCGAGCGCGGTGACGAGCGCGCCCGCGCTCGGGAAGCGCATCACCGGGTCCTTCTCGAGGCACATCATGACGGCGCGCGAGAGGTCCTGCGGCACGTCGCTGCGCCGCTGTGTCACCGGCGTCGGGCGCTCCGAGATGTGCTTCACCAACATCGCGGGGGTGCTGTTCGCGACGAACGGCGGCTCCCCCACCAGCATCTGGTACGCCACGACGCCGAGCGAATAGAGATCGCTGCGCCCATCGATTTCGCGATCACCGGCCGCCTGCTCGGGCGACATGTACGCGGGTGTGCCGATGGCCATTCCGGTCGCGGTCAAACGGTTCTCGCCATCGCCGCTGGCCGCGCGCGCGATGCCGAAGTCGGTCACCATCGTGCGACCGGTGCCGGCATCGAGCAGGATGTTGTCCGGCTTGATGTCCCGGTGCACGACCCCGCGCTCGTGGGCGTACGCCAGGGCGTCGCCAACTTCACGGGTGATGCGCCGCACATCCTCGACGGGGAGCACCCCGTGCTCGTGGAGCCGTTTGGCGAGGTTGTCGCCGCTCACATACGCCATCACGAAGAACACCAGCCCTTCTATTTCATCGACCGAATAGATCGGGACGATGTTGGGATGACTCAGCTGGGCGGCGGTCTCCGCTTCGCGCAAAAACCGCGTTTTGATGGCGCTCTGAAACGCGAGCTCCGGGGGCAGCACCTTGATGGCGATGTGCCTCTTGAGCCGCTTATCGCGGGCGCGATAAACGATCCCCATGCCGCCCCGGCCGATCTCATTGTCCAGCTCGTAGTGCGCAATCAAGACCCGCTCGATGTGCACACGAAGCTCGGAACTCGACGCCGAAGCGGCTGGGTCTACGGGAGGCTGGGGAGACAATCGGCTGAATCGAGGTTGCGAGCGATAATGGTGCTCGGCTCGAAGGATTCTACTACTCATGCAAGTCCGTGGAAAGGATACGCTTGAGAGCAGTGGGCAGTGGGTCGTGGGAAGTGGGAAGTGGTCTCTGCTGCGCCATATCATTCCTACTTTCCACCCCACTCCCCACTCCCCACTCCCCACTCCCCACTGCAGTTCGGGCAGTCTCACTACGTCAGAAGAGCCACCCCAGGTTGCATTTCCTGCCAGCGTGTCGTAAGACAGATACGCGTGAGCACGCCAGCCACGCTTGGTTATTGGTGAAACATCGGGCTAAGCTGTGGTGTCCCATCAGTTAGCTGGCGAGGCAGTGGCTGGAATGGAGTGTGCGTTTCGGCGGCTGCAGCGCGCCGCAACCCTGACGGTGTTTGCTGAAATTGGTTTCACCATCACGAAAGGAGATCAATGGCTCAGCGCCAGACCCTGCCTGTCCTCCCGCTGCGCGGCACGGTGATCTTCCCAGGCCTGACAGCGCCGATCGCGGCTGGCCGGCCAGGAACATTGCGGGCGATTGAAGCGGCGCTGCGTGGCGAGCGGCTCGTGTTCGCGGTTGCCCAACGCGACAACACGGACGAACCGACGCCCGACATCCTCTATCAGATGGGCGTCATCGCACGGATCGGTCAGATCCAGCGCGGACTTGGCGGCGTACAGCTTCTGCTTCAGGGCGAGATGCGTGCGACCGCGCTGCAGTACACCACGTCGGAGGGCTACCTCAGCGCCGTCGTGATGCCGGTGGAAGAGATGAAACCGGTGAGCGAGGACGATCCCGCATTCATCGCGCTGCACAAGGAGATTCGCGAGCGCGCCGCGGAGTTGGGCGAGCGTCGCGGGTTGCCAGAGGAAGTGGTGCACCAGGTGCTCGATGCGGTCACGGATCCGGGCCGGTTTGCGGACCTTGTCGCCGGTTACATCGAATTGCCGGTCGCGGAAAAACAAGGGCTCCTCGAGACACTCTCGGTCGAGGAACGTCTCCGGCGAGTGCTGGTGCACGTGCAGCGTCAGATCACGATGATCGAGACGCAGGAAGAGATCAAATCCCAAGTGCAGGAAGAGCTGGGCGAGCGGCAGCGCGAGATGTATCTGCGCGAGCAGATGAAAGCCATCCAGAAAGAGTTGGGTGATGACGACCAGAGCAAAGAGATCACCGAGCTCCGCGAGAAGCTTTCGAAACTAGTCCTGCCCGACGAAGCACGCCGCGAAGTGGATCGCGAGCTGGGACGGCTCGAACGCTCGGGACGCGAGTCCATGGAAGCGCAGGTCATCCGCACGTACCTCGAGTGGGTGAGCGAGCTGCCGTGGAACGAGCGGTCGGACGACAGTCTCGACCTCACGAACGCGCAGATCGTCCTCGACGAGGATCATTACGGGCTTCCAGACGTGAAGGACCGCGTCCTCGAGTTCCTCGCGGTACGCCAGCTTCGCGCGCTGGAGATGGAGGACGAGCTCAAGAAGACCGGTGAGCTTTCCATCGAGAAGCTCAAGGGATCGCGTGAGGACGCGACGCCCACGCTGCATCTCGCCCGCGACGAAAAGAAGGCGATCAAGGATTCCAAAGAAGCCAAAGCGCGCGCGATGGCGAAGGGACCGATTCTGCTGTTCATCGGTCCACCCGGCGTCGGCAAGACGTCGATCGCGAAATCCATCGCGCGGTCGCTGGGGCGCAAGTACGTACGGGCGTCACTCGGTGGAATTCGCGACGAAGCCGACATCCGCGGCCATCGCCGCACGTACGTCGGCGCGATGCCCGGCCGCGTCATCCAGGGAATGAAGCAGGCAGGGACCAAGAACCCGGTGTTCCTGCTGGACGAAGTGGACAAGCTGGGCGTGTCCTTTCAGGGCGATCCCGCGAGCGCGCTGCTCGAAGTGCTCGACCCCGCGCAAAACGACACATTCACCGACCACTACCTCGGCGTCCCCTTCGATCTCAGCGAAGTGTTGTTCATTTGCACCGCGAACTTCGTGCAGAACATTCCGGGGCCGCTGCTCGACCGCATGGAAGTCGTCGAGTTCGCGGGATACACGGAACGTGAGAAGGCCGAGATCGCGAAGCGGTACCTCATTCCGCGCCAGCTCGAGGAGGCCGGGCTGAAGGGCAAGAACGTCGAGTTCACCGACGGGGCCGTGGAGCGCATCGTGTCCGCGTATACGCGCGAAAGCGGCGTCCGCCAGCTCGAGCGGCAGATTGGCGCCGTTGCGCGGAAGGTGGCGCGGCGCATCGCCGGGGGCGAGCCGAAGGTCATCGACGATGGCAAGATCGACGAGAACGAAGTGAAGGAGTTGCTCGGCCGCCCGAAAGTCCATCCGGAACGGGCCGGCGAAGAAAACGAAGTCGGCGTCGCGACCGGGATGTACTACACGCCCGCGGGCGGCGACATCATGTTCGTCGAAGCAGCCATCCGACGCATGTACGGTTTCGGACAGCGGCTCGCGGACAGTGAGACGAAGACACAGGTGAGCGGATGGGGAAATGTCTCGCTGATTCTCACCGGCCAGCTGGGCGATGTAATGAAGGAGTCGGCGAGGGCGGCACTCACGTACGCCGCGACGCACGCGTCGACGCTGAACATTCCGGAGGATCGCCTGGGATCGATCGAGGTGCACGTCCACGTGCCCGCGGGCGCGATTCCCAAAGACGGACCGTCGGCGGGAGTTACGATGTCCACGGCGCTGGTGAGCGCGATGTCAGGTCGGCCGGTGAAAAAGGACGTCGCGATGACCGGTGAGATCACGCTGCGCGGCCGGGTCATGCCCATCGGCGGGCTCAAGGAAAAAGTGCTCGGTGCTCATCGGGCCGGCATCAAGCACATCGTGCTGCCGAAGGACAACGAGGGCGACCTCGAGGACATTCCGGAAGACGTGCGGAAAACATTGACCTTCCACGCCGTCTCGACGCTCGACGAGGTCTTCGAGATCGCGCTGTTGCCGGCGCCCGAGCGCCACGATGAGCCGTCGGGTCAGACGATGATGGAAGTGGCGGAGAAGCGGATCGCGGCGGCGGGGGCGTCGTGATAGGTCAGTCGTCGTCCCCCGCGCGCTGAGTGGCTGGCGAGTATTCCGTCTCGGGGATCCGGAACTGCTTCGCGATCGCGGGATCGCCTTCGTCACCCAGCACACGCTTCGCGACGTATTCGCCGATCACCGGTCCCATCTTGAAGGCTTCGGCGTTTCCGCCGCCCGCGATCCACACGTTGCGCAGGTTGGGGTGCTGGTCGATGATGAAGTTGCGGCTCGACGTGCTTTCGTAGTGGCACGCCCATGTCTGAAGAATGGGCGCATCCTTGAGAGCCGGAAAACGATCGGCGACGAATTGTTTGGGACGTACCAGACGCTCGGGCTCGACCCACCGCACGCTGAAATCTGGATCGGCCATGCCGGCCTGCGAGGCATCGTCGCTGTTCGCATCACGCGTGCTGGTACTTCCGCCAGTGTTAGCACCACCAGCGTTTCCGCCTCTCCCGGCGCCGCCGCGCACGCGAAACCCACGATTGTCCACCGGCAGTCCTGGCCAGCCGGTCGTGCCGGGGAAATTCCAACTCGGCATGTTCGGATGGGTGAAGCGCTGATCGCCGATTGGTGTCCCGAAGTAGCAGACGGTACCCAACGGAGTCCGCATTCTGTTTTGCATCAGCGGGAACGTCTTGCCGAGCCAGGGGCCGACCGCGAAGACGAAAGCGTCGCCGGTGATCATTTCGCCGCTGGTCAACCTGACCGTATGTCCGTCGAATTCGCCTGGCGTAGGAGGCACCACACGGCCGATGATCATCCGCCCGCCTTCCTGCCGAAAGACTTCTGCTACCGCTTCGGTCGCGCGGCGCGCTCGAACGATCCCCGCGTTCGGCTCGTACAGCACGGCCTTGATGTCCCTGACTTGAAACGCGGGCCAGCGCTTTTGCACCTCGTCGACAGGCAGTGTCTCGTGGGGAATGCCGTTCTTTTGCCACCAGGTTCGTGTCTGGGTGAGAAACGGTTCCCAGTCCGCCCGCATGATGAGATCGCCGCTCGGGAAGAACACCCGCATCTTGAGCGGCTTCGCGTACTCCGCGTCCCACTCTTTCCAGCGCGAGATGGCTTGGTTGGCCCACTGCATCCAGAGCTCGCCGTGCGGTCGGTCGCCGTATGAGGTCCGTACGCCACGCGTCTCGTCGCCGGAGGTCGACCGCGAATTGCCGGGCCCGAACATGTCCACGAGGGTGACGCGCGCGCCCAAGCGCTGGAGATTGAGCGCGGTCCAGCCTCCGAACGCGCCGGCCCCTATGACGACAATGTTGGCGCTCGACGTCCCGGATCGGGCAAACCCCGGCGCGGACGCGCAGCCGGTGAGCAGCGCGCCCGCGCCCGCGCCGGCGACCTTCAGAAAGTCACGTCGATCGAGCGTGCTCACCGCCGACGCGGCTTAACGGTGTCCGCCGAGACGGGCCCGATGCGAATCCGTTGCATCTCGAGTGAATCGGCCCGAAGCGAGTCAGCGCTGGCTGGGAAACCATTGAGCTTGAAGACGTACGCCATCACGCGCGCGTACTCGTCGTCGGTCAGTCCGCCGATGTTGTCCTCAGGCATCGTCGTCTTGAGGACCTTGAAGAGGTCATAGACCGTCCGACTGAACCAGCTCATGCGGAACTGTTCGCCCGTGTGGAAGCTCAACTCATGGCACGAGGCGCAGAATTTCTTGAAGACCATCTCGCCCTGAGTCGCCTGGTCTTCGGCATAAGCCCCGTGGGTGGCGGCCGATCGCTCAGGCGGGCCGTTGCTTTGTGCGGCGAGCGGAGCAGCAACGAGGGCGAGGAGCAGCGAAAGACGAATGATCACCAGAGCGAAATTACCGCGTTGCGCACGGCCTTGCCACGTCTAACGAACAATGAACGGACCCCATTGCGGAATCTTCCATGGGTTGACGCGCAGCAGCCAGGGTTCCGTGCCTGGCAGGAAGTATTCGAGGTATCGGCGGTCGGGCGGTGTCATGCTATCGGGCAGCTGGCCCGTCAACCGGTCCAGCTCAGCATAGCTCAACTCTGCCGGAGCGGGCCATTCACCTGCGCTTCCGTTGCCGTAGTACCGGCTCACCATGTTCGCCCAGATCGGAGCCGCCAGGCTGCCGCCCGCGGCGCCCGGCATGATCGTCTTGGGCCTGTCGAAGCCAAGCCAGACGCCGGCAACCAGTGTCGGTGTCATGCCAAGGAACCAAACGTCAGCATTGTCGTTGGTTGTGCCGGTCTTTCCCGCAATCGCGATCTGTGGCGGAACGATACGACGCGCCGCGGCGCCAGTACCGCGATCGGCGGCCTCCCGCAGGATATCGCGCACGATAAACGCCGCGCGCGGATCGATGACTTGCCGCGGCTCGGGAACAGGAGCAGTGTAGACGGTGTGTCCGGCACGGTCCTCGATGTCCCTGATGTAGCGCGGTTCGACCGCGATCCCGTTCGTCGCGAAGGCGGAATAGGCCGCCACGAAGTCGACCGGCCGCACTTCCGATGCACCGATCGCGCTCGACGGATAGGGGCGCATCGGCGTCTCGAAGCCCACCCGCTGCATCAACGCCGCGACCGAATCCATCGTTACGCGGAGCGCGAGCTGCACCGCAACCGTGTTGCGCGAGAAGACAAGTGCCTCACGCATCGTGAGCGGGCCCAGGAACTGATTATCCGAATTGTCCGGGCTGTACACGTCGCCATTTGGCATCAGGATCGCGAGCGCGCTGTCCACGACGATTTCGTTAGGTGGAATGCCATCGGCGATGGCGCGCGCGTAGACGAAAGGCTTGATGGACGATCCCGGCTGACGCATCGCGAGCGTCGCCCGGTTGAACGGTGAGCGACTGAAGTCGCGTCCCCCCATGAGCGCTCGAACGTCGCCCGTCAGGGGATCGAGCGCGACAATGAGGCCTTGCAGGTAATCGACGTTCGTTCGCGGCAGCGTCGCGAACGTCGGGTGCCGGTAGTTCTCGCGCGCTTCGACGGCCGCAACGCCTTCAATCAACGCTTCCGCGGCAGCGCGCTGTAGCGCTGGCTCGAGCGTGGTGTGCACGCGATAGCCGCCGTCCGTGATGTTGACGCCAGCCGCCTCGGCGGCCTGGCGAACGGCATCCACGAAATACGGCGCCGCGACCGACCGTCCCAGATTCGGCGCGACGACCAGCGGCTCACTCTGCGCCGCCGTGGCTTGCGCGCGCGTGATGTGGCCCTGTCCGGCCATGAGTCCGAGAACGAGGTTGCGGCGTCCACGGACGCGGTCGGGAAACTTCAGGGGATCGTAGAATCCCGGTCCGTTGATCAGGCCGGCCAGAGTGGCCGCTTCAGCGAGGGTCAGCCGCGCGGCACCTTTGCCGAAGTAGTGGAGCGCAGCCATCTCGAGGCCATACCAACCATGTCCATATTCGATCTGGTTGAGATACGCTTCGAGGATCTGCTCTTTGGTGTAGTGCTTTTCCATCTCGCGCGCGGCCGACTGCTCCTTGAGCTTGCGGGAAAGGCTGCGATCGCGACGGTCGATGAGATCGGGGTGCATGTTGCCAACGAGCTGTTGTGTGATGGTGCTCGCCCCACGACGCTCGCCGAGAATGTTGTCCTTGATGGCGGCCGCGACGCCCTTCAGATCGACGCCGTCATGCTCATAGAACCGTTGGTCCTCGACCGCCACGAACGCCTGGTGAACGTATCTGGGCAGCGTGCGGAGGGGGATGCTGAAACGCGCCTCTTTGCCGAGCTCCCCGATCAGGGAGCCGTCGCGAGCGAAAATGACGGAGGACTGGGGAGGAAGAATGATTTGCCAGGGCTCGACGGCCTGGCTTCGCAGGATGGCGGGAACTGCTAGGAGAGCGATCAGGCTGCGCATTTTGGAAGGATCATACACCGCTGAGGGTGCGGGGTGCGCCCTGCACCCTATCTTTATGGTATGAGCATCCAGCTCGCAGTCGCCCAATTCAGCCCCAAGAAGGGCGACTACAGGTTCAACCTGCAGCGCCTTGGCGAGCTCTTCGCTCAGATCGACTCATTGGAGCCGAGGCCTCAGGTCCTCTGTCTCCCCGAGTCGGCGCTCACGGGCTACTTCCTGGAAGGTGGCGTGCGGGACGTGGCAGTCACAGCCGGCACGCTCGCGCGCGATCTCAACGACCTGTATCGCAGTAGCGTGCGCGCGCCGAGGATGCTGGATGTCGCGCTTGGCTTTTACGAAGAGTGGCAGAACAAGTTGTACAACAGCGCGCTGTACGTGACGGTGGGAGGGAGCGAGGCGACCGTACGGCACGTACACCGCAAGATGTTTTTGCCGACGTACGGGATGTTCGACGAGGAGCGCTTCGTCGATCGCGGACGCGAGGTCAGAGCGTTCGACACGTCCTGGGGACGCGCCGCGCTTCTCGTCTGCGAGGATGCGTGGCACAGCATGACGGGAACCATCGCCGCGCTTGATGGGGCCCAGATCGTGTTCTTGCTGGCGGCACCACCGGCGCGGGGGCCGTGGCCGCAAGAAAACGCGACTCCCGGCCCCGCGAGCGTGAATCGCTGGGAGCGTTTGTCGCGCGACATCGCCGAGGAGCATGGAATCTTCGTGGTCCTCTCGAGCCTCGTGGGCAGCGAAGGGGGAAAGATGTTTCCGGGCGCGTCCATGGCGATGGGGCCGAAGGGTGACCTCCGAGTGCGTGGCCCGCTGTGGGAAGAGGCGATCCTCACGTCGGTCATGGATCTCGAGGACGTAACCCGCGCGCGCGCGGACACACCGCTCGTCGCGGATCTCGAAGTCATGATGCCGCATCTGATCACCAACGTGGAGCGGATTCAGGCAAGAATCTCGACGCCGGCGGAGTATGATGGCGCCGACTGCACCAAAGGCGGAAATCGGAAATCGGAAATCGGAAATGGGCGTGGCGTCGCGCCCATTTCCGGTTGCCCCCCGCACGCCTCTGGCGAGCACCCGCCCATTTTGTCGGCCCTTCGGGTTGTCAGCGCCGGCCCATTCGTCCCTCCGCTGCCGCTCGATATCGATGCGAAGCTGACGGAGGAGTGGCTCGTCCACTTCATCAAGCACGAGATGGCGCAGCGCGGATTCTCCCGGGCGCTCATCGGCATCTCGGGTGGCGTGGACTCGGCGGTCACCGCGTTTCTCGCGGCCCGCGCGCTTGGTCCCAGGAACGTGATCGGCGTCCGCATGCCGTACAAGAGCTCGAGCAAGGAGAGCCTCGATCACGCGCAGACCGTCATCGACGCCCTGGGTATCGAGTCGTGCACGGTGGACATCACCGCCGCCGTGGACGGTTATCTCAGGAGCGATCCCAACGCCGAGCCGGGACGGCGCGGCAACGTGATGGCGCGAATGCGGATGATCGTGCTGTTCGATCTCTCGGCGAAACACCAGGCGATTCCGCTCGGCACGGGCAACAAGACGGAGCGGCTGTTCGGGTACTTCACCTGGCATGCGGACGACGCTCCTCCGATCAATCCGCTCGGCGATCTGTTCAAGACGCAGGTGTGGACGCTCGCGCGTCATCTGAGCGTCCCCGAGGACATCGTATCCAAGCCGCCCACGGCGGATCTCGTCCTGGGTCAGACGGACGAGGGCGATTTCGGTATTACGTACGCCAAGGCGGACGAGATCCTGAACTGGATGCTCGCGGGATACAAACCGTCGGAGCTGATCGAGCGCGGCTTCAACGAGCCGGACGTGCAGCTCGTCCGCAAGCGGCTCGAGAGTACGCACTGGAAGCGGCGGCTCCCCACGGTCGCCATGCTCACCAATACGGCGATCGGGGAGTCCTATTTGAGGCCGGTGGATTACTAGGTAGGTGGTGGTAGGTGGTAGGTAGGTGATGTACCCCTATCACCTACCACCTACCACCTATTTTTCCATCAGCGCCTCGGCTTCGATCTCGACCAACATCGCCGGGTCGATCAGGGCACGGACTTCGACCATGCTGGTAGCCGGGCGAATTTCCCTGAAGTACTCGCCGTGCACGCGGCCCACGGCCTCCCAATCGCGCGCGATGTTCACGACGTACATGCGCGTGCGCACGATGTCGGACAGTTTCGCGCCAGCGCGCTCCATGGCGCTCTTGATGTTCTCGAGCGTCTGACGGGTCTGGGCGGCGGCGTCACCCGCGACGAGCTTGCCGTCCACTCCGGTCGCGGTCGTGCCTGACACGTACACGTGCGATCCGATACGGATGGCGCGCGAGTAGCCGACGATCGGCTCCCAGGGAGTGCCGGTCGAGACGTGTTGGCGCACTGGCTAACTGCCGGCGTGGAACGGCGGAGAACTGCCGCACCTGCGGTGCGGAGAACTGCCGCACCTGCGGTGCGGAGA
>JBBDXZ010000070.1:0-31915 GCA_040902075.1 Gemmatimonadaceae bacterium | reverse complement strand
CACGGCTCCGGCGTGATCGGCCGCACGCTGGAATCCAAACGCGCGGCCGCGAATCGACGGGTCGACCGACTCCGCGATCAGCGCATCTCGTGGTGAATTCCGAATGCCTTTCCCGACGCGGTCGGCGAGGCGAATGGCAAGCACCTGCGAGGCAGACTGCGCCGCGGCGATCAGCGGGCGTACGGCGGCGGCGAGCGTATAGCCGAACACGACAAGGGGTTTGCGCCGCCGTACCCGGTCCGACCACCAGCCGCTCGCGAGCTTGAGGAGCGACGCCGTGGTCTCCGCGGCGCCTTCAATCGCGCCCAGCATCCCCGCGGACGCGCCGAGCGTCACCGTGAGGAATACGGGAAGCAGCGGGTAGATCATCTCGCTGGAGACGTCGGTGAAGAAGCTCACCGCGCCGAGCGCGATCACATTTCGACCCAGAGAGACGCGCGGTTTGTTCACGCGCGCAAATGTACCACTTGCGATTGCGCTGGCACACGTAAGAATGAAGGATGACCTCGTGCGTCGCGGCCGCCACGGCAGACACCTTTCGGGAGCTCACGCGCGAGCGGCGTCTGCTCGCTGCACTGGACGGCGAGATCCTGCGCGCGCAGATCGAGGTGTCGCAGATCGCGGCGCCGACGGGCGCGGAACGCCAACGCGCGCGATGGGTAGCCGAGCGCTTCGGCGCCGAAGGCCTGAGCGCGCGGACGGATGACGAAGGCAATGTGATCGCGCGCGCTCCAGGCGCCTACTCGGATGCCCCCGTCGTCGTTTGCGCGCACCTGGACACGGTATTCCCCGCCGAAACGAAACTGTCGATTCGACGCGACGGCCGACGTATCGTCGGTCCGGGCATCTGCGACAACGGTCGCGGCCTGGCCGTCATGCTCGTATTGGCGCGCACGGTACAGCGCTGCCGGACGGGCTTTGCCCGGCCCGTCGAGTTCGTGGCGACGACGGGAGAAGAGGGCGCGGGCGATCTGCGCGGCGCCAAATACTTTTTTGCAAACAGCTCACTGCCGTTCGCTGTTATCGCGCTCGACGGCGCAGGGGATGAGCGTATCGTCAACACCGCGCTCGGATCACGCCGCTTCCGCATCGACTACCGCGGCCCCGGAGGCCACAGCTGGTCCGCGTTCGGCGCGGCGAACGCGGTACACGCGGCCGCCCGCGCGGCCACGCTGCTCGCCCGTTTGCGGTTGGAGGGCGCGGGACCGGCGGCGCTCAGCGTGAGTCGCATCGGAGGCGGCCTGTCCATCAACTCGATTCCCGAAGACGCCTGGCTCGAGGTGGACGCGCGCAGTACGCGCGACGCGACTCTGGCGCGGTTCGAGCGCGAGATTCGCGAGATCGCCGCCGCCGCCGCGACCGAAGAGAATCAGCGTCGCACTCCAGGAACACCGGCGCTGAGTTATCAGGTGACACGCATCGGGGACCGGCCGAGCGGGCAAACCACCGAGGACGGGCCGCTGGTCGTCGCGGCCCTCGAGGCCACTCGGCTCGTCGGGCGGGCGCCGGAGCTCGCGACCGCGTCCACGGACGCGAACGCCGCGATCGGCGCTGGGGTGCCCGCGATCGCGATCGGCGGGGGCGGACACGGCGGTGACGCGCATTCCAGCCGCGAGTGGTTCGACAACAGCGCGTCGACGGCGGGCGTGGAACGCGCCTTCACGATCATCGCCACCATGGCCAGAATCGCGGCGGACTAGAGCAGCGCCTTCTCGGCTGGTAGGCTTATCATACAAAGCCATGAGACGGCGGCGGCCAATGCATCCATGATGACCGGGTATCGCGCCCTTGCCGGTTTCGCGGTGCTGCTCTTCCCGGACCTGGTGGCCGCGCAAGCGGTTTCCGGCACCGTGATCGATCGTGGCGATCGACCCGTCCCGGGCGTCGTCGTGCTGTTGCTCGATCGAGCGGGCAACGAGGCAGCACGTGCGCTGACGAATGACCGCGGCGAGTACCGTGTGAGGGCCGGGAGCGCCGGAGTATTCCGACTCCGGACGCTGCGCATCGGTTTCCGGCCCGTGACATCGGATCCCATTCTGCTGGGCGCGGACGCTGAGGTTTCGCAGCGATTGGCACTCACGGATGTGGCGTCTTTCCTCGATACCATCAAGGTCACGGGACGCAACGCGTGTCGCGTCCGACCCGACTCGGCGATGGCGACGTTCGCGATCTGGGAGCAAGTCCGTACCGCGCTCATCGCCACACAGCTCACCGCCGGGACCGGCTCCATCGGCACGCGGGTCGTCAGCTATCAGCGCTCGCTTCATCCGGAGAAAGGACACGTTCTGCGCCAGCAGCTCTTTGTCAATTCATCAGTCGCGAGCGCGCCGTGGAGCTCACTGTCCGCGGATAGCCTGCGCCGCGCCGGATATATCGGTGTCGCGCTCGACGGTACGACATCATTCTACGCGCCTGACTTGGGCGTCCTGCTGTCCGACATCTTCGTCGAGGATCACTGTTTCCGGCTGGCGTCGGAATCCGACGCTGCTCGCATAGGCATCGCCTTCGAGCCCACGCGCGACCGCCGCCGCGTCCCGGAGATCCGCGGCACGGTGTGGGTCGACCGCAAGTCGTCCGAGTTGCGCCGTCTCGAATTCCGCTATGTCAATGTGGCCCGCGAGCTGGAAGCCGCCGCCGGCGGCGAGATGGATTTTGCGCGTATGGCCGACGGTAGCTGGGTGATCTCACGCTGGCACATTCGCATGCCGATTCTAGTGACCGAGCGCATCGCCGGTCGGGGCATGCGGTCACGTGGAGTCGAGACGTGGGTGAGGGAGATTCGTGTTCAGGGCGGGGAGTTGGCGATGGTCTCCCGTGGCCGTGACACGCTCTGGTCGCAGCCCGTGATCACGCTGAGCGGCAGAATCGTCGATGCGCAAACAGGACAGGGCGTGGCTGACGCGCACGTCGCGCTCGGCGGCACGTTCGTCGGCGCCCAGAGCGATGCCGCGGGGGCCTTTCGCATTCAGCGCGTGTTGCCTGGGCATTACACGGTGCGCGTTCAGACTCCCTCGCTGGAGTCCATCGCTCACTGGCATTCGGTGGACTTCGACTTCGTCGACAGCACGACGACGCTCACGGTCGCTGTGCCGAACGCCGAACAGTTAGCGGCCACGCTGTGCGGTACGTCCGGAGGCAACGAACAGCGCGGAGTAGTCACCGGCACCGTCGCCCTTTGGGGTGATTCCGTGCCGCCCCACGACACGAAGGTCGTCGCCGAATGGACGGAGGACGACACGACTGGAACCCGCAAGCGGACGCGTTGGTTGGAAACGCGCACGGACGCGCGCGGGACCTTCAGGATTTGCGGCCTGCCCTACAACAGGTCCGTCGTGGTGCGCGCGGAGCGCGTCAACGTCTCGGCCGATGCCGTGGAAGTGCAAGTGGCCGCTGATCGGCGGTTCGTCAGAGCGGATCTATTGCTCGAGCAGCAAGTCGAACGCGGCGCGGTGCTCAGCGGGGTGGTCCTCTCGGACGTGAATGCTCAGCCCATAGCTGACGTGGAGGTGGCGTTGCCGGCGTTGGGGAAAAACGCATTCACGAACGATCGGGGAGCCTATCGAATAGCCGGCATCCTACCTGGAACCCACGAAGTCGTGGTGCGTCGCCTGGGTTACAAGCAGGTGGCGTCGCCGATCGCATTTCACTCGGGCGCGACCGTCGAACGCCAAACCCTGTTGAGCCGCATCGTCACACTGGACACGGTCGCCGTCAGGGCGAGCCCGCGCGACCAGATGATGCGCGAGTTCGAGGACAACCGCCGGCTCGGCCTTGGCAGATTCTGGACGCGCGCGCAGTTGGAAAAGCTGGAAGGCGTCCCGATGTCGGCGATCATGTCCCAGATCAACGGAAGCAGCGTTGTGCGCGGCAGAGGCAACGCCGCGTGGATGGCGCGATCCCGCGGTGTCCTCCAACTGCCAAGTCCTGGCGGACGGCTTGGCTCAACCGCGGGAATGATCGAGCCGGACGAGTTCAGTAGTAAGCTTGGAGCGCCCGTTGGATGTTACGCCGACGTCTGGGTCGACAACCTTCGTGTGTACTCCGGCAGGCAGGAGGAGCCGCTGTTCAACCTGGGCAGCATCACACCCAGCCTGATCGAAGCAATGGAGTACTACGCAACGCCAGCGCAGACGCCGGCGCGGTACGCCAACCTGAACACCGTCTGTGGCGTCCTCGTGATCTGGACGCGCCGCTAGGAAGCGCCGCGCAGCTCCGAGTGGTCGCCGACCGTGACGGCGCCCTTGAACCCTTCGAGCATCACGTGATCACCGATCAGCGAATCGTGTAGCTGCGATCGCGCGATCGTCGATTTCTCGCCGACGATCGCGTCGCGAATGGTCGAGTCTTCGATGACGGTGCCCGCGCTCACCGACACGTTCGGGCCCACGGTCGACCGGGAAATCGTCACGCCATCCTCGATGTAAACCGGGTCGATGATCTTTGCGTCGCCGCCAAGGTTCTTCGGTCGCCGAGCCATCTTCCGCTGCTCGAGCATGATCTTGTTCGTCTCGAGCAGCGTGTCGAGCTTGCCGGCGTCGTACCACCCCTCGACCTCCTCGACCTTCAGTTTGGCGCCCTTGTCCACCATGTACTGGAAAGCGTCGGTCAGGTAGTACTCGCCCTTGTTCGTCGGCTGCGTCATGACCCAATCGATCCCCTCGAACATCAGCTGCCAGTTCTTGATGTACTGCAACCCGATGTTCGCGCGCTTCGAGATGGGCTCCGTTGGCTTCTCGACGATCCGCGTCATGTGCCCGGTCTCGTCCGCGACGACGACGCCGAAGCGCTGGTAGTCCTCGACCTCTTTCGTCCAGATGATCCCGTCATCCGTGCTCGTCTTGATGACGCTCAAGTCCGCGTCGAAGATCGTGTCCACGAAGATGACCATCACCGGCCGATCGACGTACGGCTTCGCGAGGCGGATCGCGTCCGCTGTGCCTTTCTGCTCCCTTTGCTCCACGAAGACGGCCTTCCACGGGAATTTCTTTCGGGTGTAGTCCTCGATTTTCTCCTTGAGGTGGCCGGTGATGTAGATGACCTCGTCGACGCCTCCAAGTTTCGCTAGGTCGTCCATCACGTAATCGATCACCGGCTTTCCGGCGATCTTCAGCATCGGCTTCGGCGTAATGTGGGTGTGTGGGCGCAGGCGCGTGCCTTTCCCGGCCAGCGGGATGATCACCTTCATGGCGCACTCGTCCCTTCGCGACCGTACCGGTCCTTGAGACGCACGACGTCGTCGAGATGCGGAGTCGACGCCTCGAGGATGTCGCAGTCGGTGACCGCCTCGATGTAATGAACCGTGAGCGGCGCGATCCGGAACGATTCGCCCTTTTTGAGCTTCATGTCTTGGAGTTGGTCGCTTCCGGGCACCTTGACCCAGTAGATCATCTCGCCCGAGAGGAGGTGAACGGTCTCGTCCTTCTGGTTGTGGTACTGGACGGACAACTGTTGGCCCGCGTTCACGTGCAGGATCTTGCCCACGTACTGGTTGGTCTTCGCCCAGATGATTTCGTACCCCCATGGCTTGGGCACATGGGTGACGGTAACTCGCCCGGACTGGGGATTTCCCGCGGGATAATCTGGGGATGGCATAGCGGGCTGAAATATGGCGACTAGGGCATCCTTCCTGCTCTGTCCGCCCGCGTGATTCTCGCGCCCAAATACATCCCACGGCTCGCCGCCACAGTCGGGCTCTTCACCAAGTACGGCCTGGGCGATTTCGCCGAGCGCACCGGGCTCCGCGCCCTCGTGGACGACGAGGCGGCGGATGGCAACGGGTCGTCTCCGGAAAAGGCGATCCAGTTCAGATTGCGTCTCGTCGAACTCGGCCCAGCGTATATCAAGCTGGGTCAGGTACTCTCCACGCGTCCGGATCTGATTCCGGAGACCTACGTCCGCGAGCTGGAGAAGCTTCAGGACGAGGTGCCGCCTATTTCGTTCGAGGAGGTCGTCACGGTCGTCGAAAGCGAGCTCGGCGCTCGCATCAGCAAACTCTTCGACACGTTCGAGCCGGAGCCGTTAGGGACCGCCAGCCTTGGGCAAGTGCACGCGGCGGTGCTCCGCGGTGGACGCGAGGTCGTTGTCAAGGTACAACGGCCCAACATTCGTGAGCTCCTGGCCGACGATCTCGAGTTCTTCCGTGAGCTCGCGAGCTTCATGACGAAGCACACCGAGATGGGCGCTCGCGTCGACATGCTCGGGGTGATCCAGCAGCTCGAGCGCGCGCTCCTGGACGAGTTGGATTATCGAATCGAGGCGCGCAATGCGGCGACCTTCCGGCGCGCGCTCGCGGAATTCGCGCGATTGCTCGTGCCGAAAGTGATCGAGGGGTATACGACCGAGAGGGTGCTCACCACCGAGCGCGTGAAGGGCCTCAAGGTGGACGAAGTCAGCCCGCTCATTCGCATGGAGCATGATTTCGAGCCGCTGGCTGAAGAGCTCACGCGGGCGTACCTGAAAACGATCATCCTCGACGGCCATTTTCACGCCGATCCGCATCCCGGAAACTTTTTCGTCGTTCTCCCCGAGATGGCGAATCCGATGACGCCCGCGGAGCTCAAGGCGATCGACCGTCGCGTGGCGCCGCGACCCGTCTTCACCGCAATCCAGCGTATCGAGCAGCAGGCGCAGAAAGATGCGCCCGTCGCCGATCCGAACATCGACATCAAGCTGGCGATCATCGACTTCGGCATGACGGCTCGCCTCTCGACGAAGATGCGCGACCAGATCGTTCACTTGCTCATGGCGCTCGCGGACAACCGTGGCGACGACGCCGCCATGACGCTCATCGAGATAGGCGATCCACTGGCGGACTTCGATCGCGCCGCGTACACACGCGAGATCGCGGGGTTGATCGCGCGTAACTTCGATCTTGCCATCGGCGAAATCGAAGCAGGCAGGGTGCTCTACGAAGTGATCAACATCTCGTACCGGCAAGGTCTGCGACTGCCGGCGGAGCTCACGCTATTCGCCAAGGCGCTGTTCAATCTCGATGGCGTGACGGGCGCGCTCGATCCGTTGTTCAGCCCGATGCAAGCCATCCGCGACTACGCGAACCAGCTTGCGGCCGAGCGCGCCAAGAAGGATTTCTCGCCGCGACGGCTGCTCCAGATGGTCACGGAAGGCACCGACTTTTTAGCGAATCTGCCGCACCGGCTGGAGGTGATCACGCAGCGCCTTGCAACCGGGGATTTCGAGACGCGTGTCGAGGTGCCGCAGATGGCGGCGCTGCTCAACGGCCTGCAGAAGGTGGCGAACCGCGTGTTCTCCGGCCTCGTGCTCGCCGGCGTGGTCGTCGCGAGCGCCCTGCTCATGCCGCACCTTCGATGGCTGGGGACCATCGGGTTCATCCTCGCCGGGGTCATCGGGCTCTACATGGTCGTGAACATCCTCCTCACGGACCGGCCCAAGCGTCTCTAGCTACCAGATGTCGTTGAACGTGACGACCCAGCGCAGGCCCAGCTGATCGCGACCGGCGTGGCGCGGATCGATCGACAGCTCGGGGCGAGTCACGAAACCGGGAAAGTCGACGCGCATGATAACGTCTTTGTCGAAGAGCCGACCGCGAACGTTGAGGCCGGCCCCGGCGTCCAAGAGCCACTCCCCTGTGTCACCCTTGTTCAGCTTGACGTACCCGGCATCGCCGAAGGCCGAGAGCGCGACGAACAGCGACCCGTAGGTGCCGTTGAGCTGCCCGACGTCTTGCGACAGCTCGACGTTGGCCGCCGCAACTTCTTCTGCTTGGACGCTCCAGTGATAGCCACGGAGCGCTGCACCGCCGAGGGGTAGCCAGTTCACGCTCGTTTGCTTGAGGAGACTCTCTCGAGGGCGCCACCAATGGTTCTCGAAGGTGGAGACCGGGTCTGCGGCACTCAGAAAGAGCGCGCGCTGGCTGGGCATCCTGTTGTCCCAACTCTGCGCGGCCAGATAGCCCCGTGCCGATATCCGGGAATTGTCCGAGACTTTCTGAGTGCCGCCCGCCGTCGTCTCGACCTTCAAGTACGCACAGTTGGCGCAAATACCGGCCACGATGGCCGATGACGAGAACCAGGTGCTGCCGCTCGCGCGGGTGCGCTGCGCTGTGCTACTGATCGAAAGATCGGCCGTATGGCCGGACGACCACTCCTCCGGCAGAAGCTCGTCGTTCTGTGGCAGCGTGTAAGTGAGCGACACCTCGTCCACCCGAGATCGACGCGCGGCAATCGACTCGAGGCGCTTACCAACGTCCACCTTGACTATGTCGTCCAACGACGCGACGCCCCCGCGCCACCCGACGGCAGGTCTGCGGAGGAATGGGAGATAAGGATTCTCCAGGCGCGCCCAAGCCTGAAGACGCTGTGACAGGCTCAGCGCCGTCGGCATTCCCGCATCACCTCGGGTCGCGCTGGCGAGGCCGATCTCCGATTTGTCGAGCCAGCCGAGATAGCTGCTGCGCTGGCGCAAGCCGACGGTCGCGCCACCCGGCTCGGAGTACCACGCCATCGGCCGGAAGAGCCGCACCGAGCGATCACGATCCGCCTGCGTGAGAAACGGCCAATCGAAGCCGTAGCGCGCGCGTGAGCCGCGAGCGTCGTTCCGACGATCCCAATCCCAGGAAAAGTGAAAGGGGTCGAGTCGGACCTCGAGTGGCTCGTCTCGCGTGGTTACGTGCACGATTTCCCGGTCATAGGGTTCGCGACTCATGCGACCGAGCGTCCACCCGCTGGCGGTTCGCACCCCCACGTGCATGGCATGCGCATACTCGCCGCGGCGTCGAATGGTGGCCTGCGTCACCCATGACCCGCTCGCGTCACGCGAGGAGCGAACGCCAGCGAGCTGATAGTCCATCACGCCGGTATCATGGACCCACTGATTGAAGAACCATCCGAGGTTGCGTCCACTCACACGTTCGGCCGACGCGCGCATCGCCCGCTCGTCTACGTGCTTGAGCGCCCAGCGCGCGTAATAGTCTCGCAAGAAATCCACAAAGGCAGAGTCGCCGATGATGTCGCGCAGCTGGCTGTACATCAATTCGGCGCGGTCGTAGACCATGTCGTTGTAAGTGTCAAAGTCGCGGAACTCGTGCGCGACTTTTCCCATTGGCTCGGCTCGGCCCAACAGATCCCTCGCGGTCTGATTGACCGCGACGACCTCGTAGCGCGGCAGGGTCATCCGGATCGCCCTGGCCCGATAGCCGCGACGTGGCACTGGCAGATCGACGATGCCCGAGCGGTGCCGCTCCGGCGGCGTGAGCAGTTGTGCCCAGGCGGTTTGATACGACGTGAGGCCTTCGTCCATCCACGCGGCGCGCCATTCGTTGTTCGCGAGGATGCCGTACGCCCAAACGTGTCCCCCCTCGTGCAGAATCAGTCCCTGCGACGGCGAACCGTTCATCTGCATCATGGGAAACTCAGTGCCGCCGCCATCGAGTCGGTGCACTACCGTCATCTGCGGATACGCGTACGGGCCGAAGAGCGTCTCGAGCCACTTCATCGCGTTCAGCGTGCGGTTCACGACCCTCTGGCCGCCCCAGCTGGTATCGTCACCAGCACGATACAGGACATGGATGGACACGGTGTCCCATGTGGGGAAGCGCGTCGTCGGCACCGCACGCGCGTAGACGCCGCCCTCATAGCGGTAGCCCGGTGAAGCGCTCCACGCGAAATGATGCACGTCCCTGGCGTAGAAGCGAACCGCCCTGAATCCGGGCGGCGCGGCGACGGGCGCGCCCGCCGGGTCTTGATACGCGTTCGACGCGGTTCGGCTCACTCCACCTCGAAGGACGCGGGACCATCCGGGATCACCGGACACCGGGACACCGGTCGCGGCAACCACCTGGTCGTCGGCGACAATCAGCGTGACGTCGTAGACGCCGAATTCCCCATAGAACTCCCCAGCCGGTCGCAGCGCGTTCTGCTGCCACCCGCCGCGATCGTACACCGCGACCTTCGGGTACCACTGCGCCAGATCCCAATGTCGCCCGCGTCGTCCCTGTCGCCTGGGAGTCGTCGACGGACGGGCGTCCCACGCGAACGCCACCAGGACTGAGTCGCGCGGCGCCAACGGCGTCGGGAGCGTGATCCGCACAACGGTGCTGTCGGGCGCGCCTGGGTACTCGGTCCGAACGACAGCGCCATTGACGCGCAGGGGCGCCGTGAATCGCTCGTACCCGTGGTCCGGGTCACGCAGGGCCTGAAAGCGAAGGCGCCCTTCGCGCTCGTCCACGTCGCTCCATTTGGATGCCGGGCGGAACGCGTTCAGATACTGATGGAAATACATCTCGCGCAGCGTGTCCGGCGAGTTGTTGACATACCACATCGTGCCGTTCGCACGAACGCGCTGAGCGCGTTCATCGAGGGTGGCGGTGATCGTGTAGTGCACCCGCTGCTGCCAGTAGCCTACGGTGTCGCCGTCCGCGGGCGAGCTATTTCCGGCCGATGCCGACGCTCCCTGAAGAAGGGCGAGGGCGCTGGCTACTACGAGAGTGGGCATGAACGTTGATGAAGATTTGATGAAGACGATGGAAAAGTCCGTGCCTCGGCGTATCGTACCGGAGAGACGCCATGTACGCCACGTGTCTGTTTTGCCACTCGCGGCTCGGAACGAACGACGCCATCGAGCCCTTTCCAGTCGGACGACGCCTCGCGTTCGACGCCGCGAAAGGGCGGCTCTGGGTCGTGTGCGGAGTCTGCGGGCGCTGGAATCTTTCCCCGCTGGAAGAGCGCTGGGAGGCGATCGAGACCTGTGAGCGGCTCTTCCGCGCCACCCGCGTCCGGGTCACGACCGCTGAGATCGGTCTCGCGCGTCTCCCGGACGGGTGCGAGCTCGTGCGCATTGGCGCTCCACTCCGACCCGAGTTCGCGGCCTGGCGCTATGGGACGCGCTTCACCCGGCGCCGGGCGCGAGCGCAGATGGCGATAGGAACCGCCGCCGCGGCTGCCCTGGCGGGCGCAGTGGCCTTCGCTCCGGTGGTTGTTCCTTCGCTGGCGATGGGGGTTCTCTCCATCATCGTCTTACCGGGAGTCACGACTGTGATGGGCGTGGTGCCCGTGGTCGGCGTACTCGCGCTCCGTGACTACGTCCAGCATGATCGCGTGATCGGTCGTCTCGTCCGTCGCAATCGGAACTTCAGTGTCGGACGCCCACGCGTCCTGACGGTGCGGGCCAAGCATGCGCGCTCGACTGAGCTGCACGTCCGCGGCCGGGATCCCGCTTCGGTATCCCTGGACGTGCAACATGATGATGGGTGGGACCACTTCGATGGGCTCGAAGCGATGCAGGCCGCGAGCATCCTCCTCGCCGGCGTGAACCACTTGGGGGCACCCGCCGGGCACGTGCTGGAGGCGGTGAACCGCATCGAAGAGCTGGGAGACGCGTCGAACTATCTGCGAGCCGCGTCGTCCATCGGCGGGTCGCGGAACAGTCGAATGACCTCCGTGCTCAACTTGTGGCGCCACCTTGGCGCAATGCACCTCTCCAATGGCGAGTGTTTGGCGTTGGAGATGGCTCTACATGACGAGAGCGAGCGTCGCGCATTGGAAGGCGAGCTCGCTCTCCAGGAAGCGGCATGGCGCGACGCGGAAGCGGTCGCCCGCGTCGCCGACCGCCTGTAATCTCGTGTAATCCTCAGTTCGCGATCTTTCCGTCCTTGGCGGGCTTGAGGTACGTGTCCAGCCATGCGACCCAGCGCGCCCACAAGTCGAGATTGGTTTCGCGGGTGACCTGGCCGTGATCCTCGTAGGGGTGCATGTAGAGCGCCGCCGGCTTGCCCATTCCCTTGAGCGCGTGGAAGAGACGAATCGAATTGATCGGATCCGTCCCCACGTTCTGATCCTCCAGGTTGTGGTACATCAAGAGTGCGCCCGTGAGCCTGTCGGCGTACAGGAGTGGCGACATGGAGAGGTACGTCTCGCGCGCTTCCCAGAGATCGCGACGTTCGCTCTGGAACGTGTTCGGCGTCAGCGTCCGGTTATAGTTCCCGTCGCCGGCAATGCCAGCCTTGAAGAACGGCGTGTGCACCATGGCGTTCACCGTACTGAACGCGCCGTAACTATGACCACCGAGGCCGAGCCGCTGCCGATCGGCAATGCCCCGGCGATCGAGCTCGTCGATCACCGCCGATAGATTGTTGCGGAGGTCCGACACGTAGTTGTCGTTCATCCTTCCCTGTGGCCCGACGATCGGCGCATCCGGCTCGGCGACCGCGTAGCCCTGCGTGATCAGATACACGATCGAGCGCGGTCCAAGCGTCGGGAAGCGGTTCCGGTTGTACGTCCGCTTCGAGCGGTCGTACCCCGCCTGATCCGTGAACTCGTACGGGTAGAACCAGATCATCGTCGGTAGCCGCGTACCCGGCTTCCAGTCGCTCGGCAGCGTGACATTCACCCAGAACTTGTAGCCGTCCGGGCGCGTCACCTGGAACATCTGCCGCTGCGCGTTGGTGATCTCCGGCGAGTAGTCGCGGTTGCGCGTGAGCTTGGTGAGCGCGCCCGTCTTCATCTCGCGTCGGTACGAGTCCGGCACGGTCGTCGGCGATTCGCGCGTGACGATCGCGACCTCGAAGTCGGGATCGAGGGATGCCGTGATCTGCTCGAACTGATCTGGCGCCGAGGTGAAGAGACGCGTCGTCCGCCCAGTTCGGATTTCAATGCGATCGAGGAAAGGCTGTGGGGCGCTGTCGCCGAATGCGCGATAGTGTTGCACTCCGTTCAGATACGCGTATTTGGCATCCCTGCTCGTGAGGACGACCGGTGTGCCGGAAGCTGTCCGCTCGCTGATGACCGTGCCGGGATTCTGATAGAACGTGACGGAATCCGCGCCCGTACCGCCACGGCCGCCACCCCCACCTCCACCGCCGAATCCGCCGCCACCGATGCCGAGCGACGCATTCAGACCGCGAACCCTGGTCAGCGTGTATTTCTTGGTCGGTTCGGCCAGATCCACCGCGAAGACGTGAGCAGTGCCGGCCGCATTCTCCGCGACAAACACCGTCTTCCCGTCGGCGCTGAACGCAACCTGAGTCGTGCGATTGTTGTTCTCGAACAGGGCGCTCTTGCTCTGGGCGTCGAAGGGAGCGCTCCACTGATACAGACGATCGCGGGCCCGGCTGCGCGGTTGAGCACCCGCTCCCGTCTCGTCGGTCGGCGCGGCGGCTCCGGACGCAGGTGGGGGCGGCGCATCCATCTGCATGAAGTAGAGCACGTCGCCGGTGGGCATCCACTCGACGTTGCGCTTCGACGTATCGGACTGTGCGCCGCCACGAGGGGTATCGTCATCGCCGCCCTGGGTATCTTCGCGAAGCAGTCGCCGGCTCACTTCGGCGACCGATTTGCCCGAGGCATCCCAGATCTGCTCGATGGAACCGAAAGCGCTGACGGGGACGGTGTGCGAGAAGGGCTTCTGCATCACGGCAACGCGGAAGAAGGCGCCGGTGGGCGACGGATCGACGCGCTGGATCATCGCGGGCGCTCCGATCTTCCGAACGGCGCGGGAACGCACGTCGATCGTCACCAGCTGCCCGGTGACGTAGTACTCCACCAGGTCACGCTCGTGCGGCCACTCGAGCAGATCGGCGTACGTGCGAGTGCGGTTACGCGCGCCAGCTTTCGTGACGCGCACCTTGGGACCGGTCGCGATCGCGGGTGCCTTGGGTTCCGCGCCACGATTGTCGGGCAGCAGCACGGCCACGATCAGCGCTCCGTTCGCCGTCCACTGTGGCTCCGTGACGAATGTGGCGAGAAGCGGCGTCGTCGAGACTCGGCGCGACTTCCCCGTCGTGACATCAGCGATGTATATGTGCGACGCATCATCGAAGTTGGCGACGAAGGCGAGCTGCGTGCCGTCCGGCGACCAGCGCGGTCCCGCCACGGTCGCCCCAGTCGGAACGTCGATGCTCGTGGAGCGCCCCGTCGTCGCGTCGATGACGTCGAGCCCCGTTCCGCCGCGTGTCGTCAGCGTGCGGGCACGGTTGGCCCTGGGATCGATCTGCAGGCCCGCGAGATTGTACCACGGCTTCCCAAACTGATTCACCGTCGGCATCCCGTCGCTTTGCACCTTGAGGAAATGGCGCCGAGACGGGCTTTGGTTCGACAGAGTGACATTGAGATGCCGCGGCGCCGCGACTAGCCGCTCGACTTCCGCCGGCGGCCGGACATACCGCTCTGCCGCGAGGATCTGGTCCGAGGCGCCATTAGTCGTGCGGTCCTGCGCGGAAAGCGGCGCGGTACAAAGGACCAGGGAGGCGAGAGCGAGCACACGAGAGGCGGCAGTGATCTGCATGGCCTTTCTCTGATAGGAGGTGAAGTGAGGTTCCAACCATAGGTATTTACGCTTTTGCGCAACTCCGCGCTGGCACTGTGAATAGACAATGTAAGTTGTCTTTATGACATGTTTCATTGACATACTGCTCTGGTAGCTTTACAGTATCGGACTCGGTTCGAGCCTTCCTCCTTTTCATCAGAGGGCCGGCGAATGAAGAATCGCCTCAAGGTGATGCGCGCGGAACGCAACTGGTCGCAGGCGGAGCTCGCCGACCATCTCGAAGTGTCACGGCAGACGATAAACGCGATCGAGACTGGAAAGTACGACCCCAGCCTGCCGCTCGCCTTTCGCATCGCGCGCTTATTTGGTCGTTCCATTGAAGGCGTATTCGAGCCGGAAGCGGAGTTCGCGCAGGGCGATGGCGCGCGATAGTCGACGAGTGTATTCTCGCTGCCCATGCTCCGCTCGACACTTCAAACGCTGCTCACCCGTGAGCTTCGCGCGGTACGACGCGAGATCGAGGCGTATCCGGACGATGCAAGTATCTGGCGCTCGGCACCCGGTATTCCGAACACGGGTGGTACCCTCGCGCTGCATGTGGCGGGCAACATCCAGCACTTTTTTGGCGCGATCCTCGGACGCGATGGATACAAGCGCGATCGTGACCTCGAGTTCGCCCGCCGGGACGTTCCTCGCAAGGAGCTGCTGGCAGGGATCGACGCGGCCATCGCCTCCGTCGACCGTACGCTGCCGCGGTTGGACGACGCAGCGCTCACCGCGCCCTACCCGGAACCGATCGCCAAACGCAGGGTGTCGACGGAGGATTTTGCCGTCCATCTGGCCAGTCACCTCGCATACCATCTGGGCCAGCTCGACTATCATCGGCGCGCCGTGACCGGCGATCCGAAAGGTGTCGACGCCGTTTCGGTGCGGGAGTTGCCGGAGGTCTGACGGTCCCGCCGCCAGGCTATGTCCGCTCAGCCCTCCAAAGACAAGACCAAGACTGAAGCCACCGCCACCGGACAGCCGGACCGCGGCAGCGAGGAGGTGCGCGAGCGCGTCATCCGGCTGGCATTTCGCGGCGATCGCGAGCGATACGATCGATTCGTCCGCACTCTGCGCGAGGCGCTTCCTCCCGACGTCTCCGTCATCCTTCGCGGGAGCGCCGTGACGGGAACCCGATGGGGAGACGGCGCACCCTTCGACCACGACGGTCCCGGCACGAGCGACCTCGATCTCACGTTGATCGGGGGCGGGATGGTCAAGCATTTCGAGGTCTTCTATATCCCCGGCCTGCATTCGGCACCGCTGAGCGACGCGCATCCGGATGCGTCCATCATGTTCGTGCCACTCCGTCAAGCGCTGTCCAGGATCGCCGAGCGTCCGGTGAACATTCAGGCGACGGCGGATCTCCTTCAATTCGTCCGCGACGTCGTCATGAATCAGCCCTACTTCACGATGATCCAGAAGGAAGCACTGACGGAGCCGACGGAAGCGGACGGCGAATGACCATCAGGCTGCTCAGCTACAACATCAAATTCGGTGGGGTGCGTCGCGAACAGGCGATCGCTGAGATGATCCGCTCGGGGAATCCCGACGTCGTTCTTCTCCAGGAGGCCACCGATCCACGGGTGATCGAGCATTTGGCGCGCGACACCGAGCTGAGGCACTGGGGTTCGCGTCCAGACTTTTCCATGGGGTTCATGACGAAGATTCCGGTGACCCACCACGCGTGGCACCATCCGAGAAACGCGCGTCATTCGTTCCTCGAGCTCGTACTGGAAGGAATCGACTGCCGCATCTTCGGACTCCATTTGGTGGCGTGGTTCTCGAAATGGACCGAACGGAGGCGCGCGCGTGAGCTTCGCGCCCTCCTGGACGGCATCCGAGAGCACCAGGAGGGATTTCATCTCATTGCCGGCGACTTCAATGCGCTGGCACCCGGTGAGCTGCTCGAGGTGCGCAAGATGCCTCGTTGGATTCGCGCGATGATATGGCTCAGCGGCCGAGACATCGCGCGCGATACGATCCAACTGATGCTCGACGAAGGTTACGTCGACGCCTGGCGGCTGCTGCATCCCAAAGACGACGGCTTCACCTTTCCAACCTGGGATCCGCACCTCCGACTGGATTATGTCTTCGTTCCGAAACGCTATTCGGAGCGCATCGCCGTCTGTGAGATCTTGTGCACGCCCGCGGAATTGGTGAAGGAAGCCTCCGACCACGCACCACTCCTCGTGGAGGTACGCTGAGGCGGGAGTCTCCCATCGCGATTAGGGATCGGCTCGTATAGGATTCGGCCAGCCACTACAAGGAGCCGATCATGGCAACCGCGGTAACGCCGAGGGCGGGGTGGGACGATACGGGCAAGTTGATATTGCGGTTGGCCGTCGCCGTGCTGATGCTGCTTCACGGGATCGCCAAGATAAAGACCGGCATCGGCTGGATGGGGGGCGCGCTCGGCGCTATCGGGTTGCCGGCGTTCATCGGATACGGTGTGTACGTGGGTGAGGTGGTCGCTCCCCTGTTCGTCATCATCGGCAAGTTCACGCGGTTGGCCGCTCTGGTGATTGCGTTCGACATGGTGATGGCAATCATCGTCGCGCAGCGGGACAAGGTGTTCGCTTTGAACCAAGGCGGCGGATGGGCGATCGAGCTGGAGATGCTCTACATGCTGGGCGCCGTTGCGATCTTCTTCATCGGCAGTGGCCGGTACGCTCTGTCGAAGGGCGTTGGGAAGTGGGACTGAACGGGACTTCAACGGCGAGCGCTTGTAGAGCGCTCCTTGGCTACCAGCACCAACGCAACCCCGTAAACCGCGACGAGAGCATAGAAGTACCAGTGCGCTCCCGCGGGCGTGCCTCGCAGGCCGCGCATCGTGACGAGCAAGAGCATCACCGCGAGTAGGACGTGTTGCACCCACTGTAGAGCGGGCACGAGGCGGCGCGTCGCGAACTGACACGTCAGTGCGATCACGGCGCCGGCGAATCCGCTGGCGCCGCCGAGCGCCACGACAGTCATCGTGCCGCCCAGAGTGAAACGCGGCGCCCCGCCGGCGCTTGCGGTAATCATCGCCATCGCGATTCGTCCACCGACCCCAAGAATCAACACGCCGAGAAGCGTTCCGACGAAGAGCGTCCGCGTCGCCGGGTGGGTCACGAGCCGCATGAGCTTCGTACGGCCGCCACGCCAAGTTTGTTACCGCGCTGAGCGTCATTCGCGACCAGAGCGTCTAACACCGGAAGAACGCAAAACCGGCCCGCGCTTTCGCGCGGACCGGCTTCGAAATGTCCGACTGCGGTGTTCGGCGTTACTTCAGGTTGTAGCTGAAACCGAGCCCGAAGCTGTTGCCGCTGTCTTCGACGAGGATCTTGTTGAAGCTCGCGTGCAGTCCCCAACCTGCGGGAGCCGTCCACGAGCCGCCCAAGCCGACCATCGGAGTCGTGCCGCTTTCGCTGCCGCTACCAGCCGCGCCGCTCATGCTCACGCGGCCCCAGCCAAAGGCTGGATTGATGAACGCGCTTATGCGGGCCTTGCTTGCCTGCTCCATCGAGATGGCGAGAGGAACACCCACCACCGCCGACAGATAGCCCAGGTCACCCTGCTTTCCGTAACCCAAGCCGCCTTGCAGGTTCACGCTCGTCCGCGTGGTCTTGTTCGCGTCCGTGGCGCTGTTCCAAAGCGTGGAGTGGACGTCTCCACCGAGCATGATCACGTTGTCGCAGGTCGCGCCTGCGGGACACGCCACCATTAGATACCCGATCGTTCCCGACACTGCCGCGTTCGAGCCGGCCGCTGTCAAGAACGACGCGCCGATGCTATTGGACCCGTCGCCGGTCTTCGGCGCATGATGCGAGAAGCGTCCAGAGAAGTTGTTGAACGCCTTTTCGCCCTTCGTACCAGGGGCGGCCATCATCGGGGTGAGTCCGCCCGCAGGCGTACCACCTAAAGCCCACGCCGCATAGTCTGCCGCCTCCAGCACCTGCGCCGCGGCATCGCGGGGAGTAATCGCAACCACACCTATCACGAGTATTGCCATCAGGCAACGTCGCATACGAAACCCTCCTGGGGGTTGGGAGTTTTTAGCGGGGGAAGGATTCGCTCTTACACGCAAAACTGCAACTGCAAGACTGTGATGTAGCGCACAGCAAACTGCATCACAGCTTTGACTTACGGACGCGTCATGTGGACTACTGGAAGCGCGCGCGCTCGAGCTTCGTCGTCGTTCCCTCCCGTGCGAGGAGGTAGACGACGCCACCGGCGCCAAACCCCACAATGGCCCGATCCTTCGGCACTTGCACGCGATCGATTAACTGGCCATTCGCGTTGATGACATCGTAGACAGGGCCGCCGGCGATTCCTTTGGTGGGAATCGTGCGAATCCAGAGATTGCCATCCTGGTCGGCACGGACCTGTCCCGCGAAGAAAGGCGGCTTGTAGTCTGGCAGTTCGCTGGGCGAAACCAGGCTCACTTGCGGTCCCGTCATGCCGCCGCCCCGTCCACCAGGCCCGCCTCGAGCGGTACCGCCCGGCGCGCCGCCGCGAGGTCCACCGGCTCCGCCGCCGTCGCCGAGGACAATTGTCATCCCGGCGCCGCCCGGCCCTCCCCCACCCAGCATCGCACCAGGGCCGCCGGCATCGCCCGGCGCGGACGCGGCCATGCGCTCTCGCTGCGCCTTCACCGAATCAAGGAATACGACCTTGTCTTCATCAGTAAGCCGCTGCCAGTCGAAAGGAATCTTAGGAGACGACTCGCGTGAGCCGTCCGGGCGCAGCCAATCAATGTGATAGTCTCGGCCGCGAACAAACGCGATCGAGCCATCGGAAAGCACGGCCCAATCATCGACGACCGGCAGCGGGTTTACTTGCGACGTCATCCTGATGTTGCCGTTATCGTCGCGCTGGACGTCCATTTTGATCTTCGGGATCTTCGTGAAGCCGACGGTATCGACCTGTCGGGTCGCGAGGTCCACTCGTACGACCGCCGTGGAATCCGGTATTTCGGGTGGCGTCGGGGCGCTACCGGGAGTGAAACCGCCGCGAAACTGCGGTCGTGGCATACCACGATACACGATCCGGCTCCCGTCGAAGCTTGCGCCTCCGATGACGTTGCCAAGCATCATGGCGTCCTGCGATCGCGGCACGGACATGACGCGCGCGACCTTCCCCATCGGATCGATGACGAGCATGGACAGCGACTGTGCATCGATGAACAGCGACGAATCGCCGCGATAGGCGAGAAGACCCGCGGCCCGGCCACTGTACGCGTTGGCCGTGGCTGGCGTCGTGTCGGCCACCACCAGTGCGTTCGCGAGGCTCGAGTCCAGCAGCAGCAACCGCCGGTTTTGAACGTCGTTGACGAGAACGCCGCTCTTGAAGTGGCGCACGGAGACGTTGCCCCCCAGCGTTTCGGTCGACGTTGCGACGAGGGGACCCAGTTGCCGAGTAGGCGGCTGGTGCTGTGCGGCAGCGACGGTCGCCGCCATGAGGAGAGCGATCGCGCTGCATGGTGTCGATTTGAGCATGGCCATGTACCAAATGAAGATTTACGGACGCCGAATTTCGATGGTGCCGCCACCGCCGCCGATCGCTATCCTCTCGAGGCCGGCTGGCATGAACCCGCCGAACGGACCGCCGCCCGTCCCAAGTCCCGCGGTGCCGGAGCGAATGGAAGCGAGGTAGCGCGTGTCGAGATGGCTGGCGACGAACGCCGGAAGCCTCCGGAACTGCTCGTCGGTCAAGATTCCCCTGACGCGCGGGGACATGTGCTTGAGCAGGTCCACTGTCTCACGCCGGGCGATGATGTACCGGTGATAAACCTCGTCGTGATCGTACGTGTCCGGTAGCGCCGAAAATTCCCTGACGATCGGCGTCCAGATTCCATCGAGCTTGATGATGTACTGCCGATTCAGCGTTGCGACGCTGTCCGCCTGAGCGCTCGTGAGCTTCAGGGTGTCCTGATCGCGGAGGATGTTCGCCATCGGGTTGGGAATGCCGCCGTTGCCGAACATGGCGCGCAATAATATCTCCGGTGCCTTCTGTCCCTGCGTGCGGCGTCCGCGATCGAGTTGCTGCGTGAGCATCTGCCGCTCGCGGGTGGGGCCGACGTCCAATCGCACGAGCGCCGTGAGCGTCACCGGCGTCCGATATTGAGTAAAGGCGGGGTTGGTCGCGCCAAAGCGACGATTCACCTCGTAGCGATATCTGGCTGGCGTCGTGGCGGTCGCCGGATCGAAACCGCGCACGTAGAGCAGCGAGGCGTCCGGGATCGGCGTCTGTCCCCACCCACGAAGATTGTTGGAGCCGTTGACGATCAGATCGGCGGCGCCGAGAGGATTCGAAAGCTGGAACGAGAGCGACGCCCGCTGCGGCATCCGAACCTTCACGGGATTGAACGTGAACGACATGCTCGCGGTCGAGGTCCATGGGCCCTCACAGCTGAACCGCCCCGCGAGCCTTCCGAGCTGCTTTGACAGACATCCGCGAGCGCTGCGGGATCCACTCGAGAGCAACGTCTGCATCCCGTTTACGATTGCGGTATCCGAGACCGCGCTCGGCGAGAAGATGAAGGCGCGATCGTTCGAGTTTCCGTCGCCGTTGACGTCGCCAACCACCATCGGTGAATACCGCATCCCCGACCGGAACTGGCCGAACCAGCTCACGCGCAGGAAGTCGAAGAAATTGTAGCCCAGACTGTAGCCGATCTGATGCGGCGCGCCCGCCGAGCGTCCCCACGCGACCTCGAGCGGGTTGCCCACCGTGCTATTGAAGCCACGGAACTGCTCGCGTACTCGGGAGTAGGTGTACCACGTGCCCCAGGAGAAGCCCGTGCTGAAGCGCGTGGGGAAGATCCGCACCGTGCCCTGATAGCTTTCGGAACGCAGATCGGAGCGCATCTCGTTCACGCGCGAATACCGTCCTGAGACGCGTGCATCCTGCGACGCAATGGCTCCTGTGGTCGGAACGATGCTGGCAGGCATCACATACACTGGGCGGTCGTTCTCGGTGCTGAGCGCGAACCGTTGCACCGGATTGAAGTTGCGATCGACGGTGCTCGCCTGGTTGAGATTGATCGAGTAGGTCAAATCAACGGACGTCGAGAACCGGTTGTTCAGCGTCGGTCCGCTCCAGTTGAGATTGGAGCGAAGGCTTCGGGGGGACATGTAGTCGGGCGCGAAGGCCGTTACGTTCGGGGCCGCATTCGCGAACGGCGTGCCGGTTGACCCGTTGGCACATTGCGCCGGAATGAGGTTCTGGTCGGAGGCGTAGGCGTTCCAGTTGGGGACCGGCGTCGCCGTGCCGATACACGTCACCTGCTGCACGGCGCTCGGCAGACCGGTGTTGTCGAGCGCGCCGCCGACGAGGTTCGTACCGGGCAGGTTCTGAAAGAGCCCGATCCCGCCGCGCACCACGGCGCGGGGACCGCGTACCGCACCGAGGAAGGACGCAATCTGCGCGGCGGTACCGTACGTCCATGAGAAGCCGAATCGGGGGCTGACGTACAGGCGGTTCGGCACGCGATCGTTCTGCAGTCCATACAAGGTGTCGAGCGACGTGTTCAGCGTCGGGCTCGAGAGATACCGGCTGCCGTCGAGGCGGACACCGTACGTGAGCTGGAGATTCGGCGTGCGGCGGTATGAGTCTCCGAGCGATACGCCTCCCACGAGCTGGCCGATATCGCGCCGTCTTGGCGACAGTTGTCGCGAGAAGGAGGACGGCGTGTTCGCCTCGAGATCGGTGAGCGAGTTGTACGTGAAGGTGCCGAGCGTGTTGAACGCGGAGAGCTGGTCTGAGGCCTCATGGCGCAGCTCGCTCGCCAGTTTCAGGCGGTGCTTGTTGTTGGCGCTGAACCAGGAGAGCTGATTCTGGACCGCGGCGCCAATCGTGCGCTGCGTGCTGTTCATGTTCATCGTCTGATTGCCGCCGAACGACAGCAGTTGCACGCCGCTGGAGCCATCGGGGAATGTCGAGCTCGCGCGCACCCGGCCCGCGGGCATGTCCAGATACGGCGTGCCGTAGTTCTTGGAGGCGTTCAGGCCAACGGACGTCTCGGTGAGGATGCCGATGCCGAAGAAGCTGCTGTGTCTTCCCTGAACGCCGAACCTCCAGTTGGTCCGGTCGCCGCCGAACGCGGGGACCTCGGTCGCCGATCCACCAGCCGGACTCTGTTTGCCCCAACTGCCGTTGAAAGACACGTTCACCGCCCGCCCGCTCGTCGCCGTGGGTGACGTCAGATCGACGCTGCCAAACAACAACCCATTGTCGCCAATGCGATCCTCGCGGATGGGCCCCATCCACTGGGGAATGCCGCGCGTGCTCATGAAGCCGAGGAGACTATCGCGCGCAGCCAGTGAGACACCCGCCGTCTTCAGCCCCACTTCGTCCGCCGTGGACAGTGTTTGAAAATCATTGGCGCGGCGCCCCACCTGGTACGAGAGGCTGTAGAACAGCTTGTCGAACACCAACGGACCGGACATCAAGCCACCGAGCGACGCATTCGTGTACTCCTGGCCGAGCGATCGCGCGGCGGCATCGGTCCACTGCATGGCCGGCGAGTCGAAGTTGAAGCTGTTGGTGCGCGAGATGAAGTTCGAACCCGGCCGCGACCGGATGCTCATCTGCGCGCCGCTGAATCCGCCGCGGGAGACGTCGTAGGGTGAAGTGACGAGCGACATGCTGACGGCGGCGTCGCGCGGGAGCTGACTCCCCCCGAACGACATGCCATTGAGCGTCGTATTGTTCTGATCGGCGCCCAGACCGAGCACGGAGTAGCCAGCGCTTCCGTCCTCGTTCGTCGCCGGCTGAACGCCGGGGAGGGTTGCCGCCATCGCGGCGAGATCGCCGAGCAGGTTGGCCGGTACCTCACTCGTGGCCACCGTGCGCTCGGTACCGCTCACATCGGGCACGTTCTCGTTGCGTCGTGGCCGCTCACGCGCGGCCCGCACGTCGATGGCGTCGAGGATGCCGCCGACCTTTTGCAGGCGCGCATCCGCCACGAGAATGTCCTCGTCGGCGATGCGCTTGACTTCGAAGCGCCGGCCGGCATAACCCAACGCCGCGAAGGCGACCATGTAGTCGCCCTCACCACCGGGAAACGTGATCGTGTACCGGCCGTTTCGGCCGGTGCGCGCGGTTCGATTGACGTTGCCAGCGATGGACGTCGCCGTCACGACGACGTTTTCCAGCGGCAGGCTGTCGGGACCGGTGACGCGGCCGCGGATCACGTCGGATTGTGCGACAGCGGGTCCGGCGAGGAGGGACCCGAAGAAGGCCGCGCACACCGCGGCGCCAGATCGGTTCATGACTCTCGAGTGAGCGAGGGGCTAGCGAAGCGTTTCACATCGAACTCCAACCGTTGGACTCCCGCTCGCGTCGGAAGGTTGCTGACGGCTTACTACACCTACGGCGTCTCGGGCTCCGTCGTTGACTCGTGCGCAAGGTGCTGTGGGGCCGACAGCGGAAGCATGACCGTAAAGCTCGTTCCGACTCCGACGATGCTCTCGACGGCAATCGTGCCGCCGAGTCGTTCCACGAGCTTCCGAGTGATACTGAGGCCCAGGCCCGTTCCGCCGAACTCACGCGTTCGAGATTGGTCCACCTGCCGGAAGTCCTCCCAGATGACCGAGAGATGCTCCGGTTTGATGCCGATGCCCGTGTCGTTGATGTCGATGCGCACCCCCATCGCGTGTGGCCGCACGACGATCGACACGCCGCCCTTGTTCGTGAATTTCATGGCATTGGACAGCAGGTTGAGCAGCACCTGCTTCAACTTCGTTCGATCGCTCAGGATCGTCGGCGCGTCCTGGGACACGTCCACGGTGTAGCTCAGCGACTTCCGGCGAATCATCGGCTCCATCTGCTGGCTCGCCTCCTTCATGACCTCGGCGAGCGCCAGCTTCTCGAGCGTGAACTGCATCTTGCCGGCTTCGATCTTCGCGAGATCAAGGATGTCGTCGATGAGCGCGCGCAGGTGATCCGCGGCAGCGCGCGACCGATCGAGCGGCTCTCGTTGTTGGTCGGAGAGCTGGCCGAACATCCCTTCGAGGAGCAGGGCAGCATACCCGATGATCGCGTTGATCGGCGTGCGCAGCTCGTGCGACATGCTCGCCAGGAATTCCGACTTCAGCCGGTTGGCTTTCTCGACTTCGTGCGCTTGCCAGAGCAGCTGCGCGTTCTGGTCCTCGAGGTGCGACGTCGCAAACCGGATGCGGTCCTCGAGATCGAGGTTCAGTCGCTTGAGCTCCTCGTACAGCCGCTCGTTCTCGACCTGCTGCCGCAGATCGTGAAGCGCCGAGACCACCGCGATCGGCTCGCTCCGTTCGTTCATGATCTTGCCCGCCACGACCTCGACCGGGAGCATGCTGCTGGTTCGCGGATCGACAAGGGTCATGCGGGCCTGGGTCGACCGCTCCGTCGAGAGCAGGAAGTCCGAGATGAACGTCGTGAAATGCGTATCGTTGCCGCGCACCGCTTGCTGTTGCCGCCGGGTGGCCGTCACCTCGCCGTGCAGCTCGAACAGCCGCTCGGCCTGCTCGTTCATCAGAATGATCTTCGACGCGTTGTCGGTGACGAGGATCGGATCGGCGACGTTCTCGAGGATGAGGTTCAGCCGGTCGCGCTCGCCCGCCGCCTTGACCTCCGCCTGGCGGACGCGCTGCACTTGACGCTCCAGCTCGTGCGACGCGCGACGAAGGTCGGTGACGTCGCGCAGGACGGACAGCACGGCGTCTTCGGGGCCGACGCGCTCGCCCAACGGATGCGCGAGCACCTCGAACAGGAGGTCACCGCCTTCGTCCGGGTCCACAAGGTTCAGCTCGCGAGCGTCGCTGCCTCGCAGCGCACCGGACCCGATCATGGCCGCGCGCGACAGGAACGACGTGAAGAGGAGGTTGTTCATCTCGACCGCGCGGCGCCGCCCGGGGCTGTCCTCCTCCCCAAAAGCCAGCAGGTGTACGGCGCGGCGATTCTGCGCGATGATGTCGTTGGCGGCGTTCGTGATGACCACGGCGTCGGGCAACGAGTCCACCATCAGCGTCAACCGGTCGCGCTCGCGCGTGAGGCGATCGCCCTGATCTTTCCACCATTCGAGCGACGCGACTCGGGCGAGGATCGAACCGGCCATCATCGTAATGTCGGAGAGGTCCCGCGCGGCCGGGTCGTCGAGAGCTCGGGCGATCAACACCACGCCGCCGGGGGCGGCATTGAAGCCCCGGTTTTTCAGCGGGATGAGCTTCGCTCCCGCCGATTCAATCAGTCCCTCGGCGTGAGTGTCTCGCATCAAGGCGGGCGCTCCGCGGAAATGCGGCTGCGGCATCGGGAGCGCGGTCCATTCGTGGATCGGGCCGAAACGGCCCGGCCGCGCGCCGCGCGGCGCCTCACGGACAACCGGCGTGAGCGCGAGGGCGCACACCATGATCGGATGCGAGCGCTCCTCGATCGTGTCGGGAAACTGCCGAGCGTCCTCGGCTCGAACCCGAACGTGGTCCACGAGCGCCAACGATTCCTGTGCCTGGACAAACCGCAACAGGACGGCGGACACGCCGCCCGCCAACGCACTCATTTCATTCAGTAGAAACGATGCGGCCGACCCGTAGTCGGGCGCTTCGGCGAGGGCGGACAGCAGTCTTGCTACCCGCCGATCATCACCCGCGGTGTCCGGATGAACTACGAGATCATGCGCGCGACTGCTCAAGCTTCCGTCTCAGGTCCGTATTCTCGCGCTGCAACCGGTCGATGGTTTCCGTGTCACCCGAGGTGACCTCGCGCGGACGGGAACCGGGCCCCGTCATGCCCACCGCTTCCGAGTACTTGAGGTAGGTGTCGATCGACGCCACGACGATGCGTGCTTCGACCGTCACCAGGTCGATGCCCACGAGGGAGACGCGGACCCAGGCGTCGATGACGATGCCTTTGTCCAACACTCGATCGAGTACATCAATGAGTGAACTGCCACTTGGGGTTCTTTCGACAGCCATGTGGTCTCTCCCTTAACGTCGTGATTCGGGTTGCGTCGTCACTTCCCTTTCCGACGCGGTTCGGTGTCGGCGACGAGCCGCTGCAACTGCTTTTCGATGTTCCGTAACCGCTCCTCGGTCTCTCCGCTGTTCACCTGCCCCACTGGAGTGGCCGTCAGACGAGGATCGTTGCGCCACCAATTCAATCCAATCTGCTCCGCTTTATCGATGGAGCAGACGATCAATCGAATCTGAATGGTGAGCAACTCGACGTTCGCGAGGTTGATCTTGATGTCTCCCGCGACGACGAGGCCCTTGTCGAGTATACGGTCGAGAATATCGACGAGACCGTGCGTCCGGGTCGGAGATGCGAACTCAGGCAATGCTGGCAAGTCCTTTTTTAGGCCTGAGCTAACGTAGCCGGCCGAGTGGGCCCAAATCGATGTCGAGTTCTTCGTCGCGCAGGCCAAAAGCAGCTTTTAGCTCAGCCATTCGCTCACTCAGTCGCAGGAGTGCCAAACCCAACTTCTCGATCTCCTCCGGCGAGAGCGTGCCGCTGTCCATGCGCCGTACAGCTTGATGCTCCAACACCTTACGGACTACCTCAACCAGCGTCAAGACGAGTCGCCCCAGCTCCTGTCCGGCGCTATCCGGCTGGGCATTGATCCGGTCTGGTAGCGAACGCGACAGTTCGTTGAGCTGAAGCTCGATATCGTCTGCGTCACTCACTCCGCCGGCTCCGCAAAGCTGTACAGGGCCAGTGGTCCCACGATCCTGGCCTCGGCGAGCGCGGGAAACGAAGAAACCGCCTCCCGGTACTCGACTTCATCAGTGCGGCGAATCAGGTGCGAGAAGACGACGCCGCGATTTTTCGGCAGCTCTTCGAGGCGCTCTGCCCGCACGACCGAGCCGAAGGCCTCGTGCAAGCCGAGGCTCTTGAGGCGCTCGGTCGATCCGCGCAGCCCCTCGAGGTAGGCGCGTCCCGGGCCGAGCTCCCGATCCGGCGCGAGCTTGGCTTGGTGTTCATTCGGGACGTGCGCGAGGAGCAACCGCATTTCAACGCAGCCATCACAGTCCTGGAGCACGCGCGCGATCCGCTCGCCTCGTTCGGCGACGTGCGTGCGAACATCGTCGTCGCTCGCGAATGTCTGGCCGAAGCGGACCGCCGCGGCCGTAGCTCCGTGATGCACGACGGACTGCAGCGCATGATCGTGCGCCCTCACGTCGTCGAGGTTACGGGCCGGCGCGCGCTCGAGCGTGCTCACGAGCGCTCCGAGCCCCTTGCACTCGACAACGCGAAGCACTGTCGAGCCCAAGCCCGTGATGTGCGCCGGGACGAGATGCGCGTTATGGTCGAGAACGAGACCGTACAGGTAGCTGGCCACGTTTGGTTCGCCCGGCCAACGTCTCGACCGAGGAGATGAGAAGCCTGAGATCGAGCTGGATGAGATCGACGTCCGCGATCGAAATGGTGATATGCGAGCTGATGACGACCCCTTTGTCGAGCACGCGATTGAGCAAGTCGCTGAGAACGAGTTGCTCGGGCTCATAGATTTCCTCGAGCGAGTCCGGCTCGCCAATCGCGGGAGAGCGAGAACGTCTCATGCTTTCCTTTTGGCCGCGCGCAGTGCCCCGCCGCCATCGTCACCGACAAAGTTGTACGGCGGCCAGGGACCGGTGAAGTCGAAGATCAGGCCCTTGGGCTGGTATTCGCGGACATGCTCACCAACAGCGGCGCGAAATTCGTCGAGCCGCTTGCGCTCGACGAGGAACGCACCGTTCAGGACGAGGGTCGCATCGGGGGCACGTCCCGTCTCCGGCACGAGCGGTCGGGCGATCGCGTCGCGGGCAAGCGCCCGGAGCGCCTCGAAGACCTGCTTCGCCATGCGGTGACTCGCCGCCCGGATCGCCTGCTTGGCCTGATCCGCGACCTTGCGCTCGAGCAGGTAGCGCTGACCCGGCGACGCCGCCTGCGCTTCGCGCCGGAGCTTCGCCATTTCCGGATCGAGATCGTCGATGGCGTCCATCATCGCCGCATCGCGGCGATGTACTCGCACGCCGAATTCCTCGGCGCCGGCCACACGCTCGAACACCTGCTCCAGCTTGGAACTTTGCTCCGCCAGCGATCGGGCCAGGGCCGTGTCGCTTCCCCACAGCGAAAACATCGGCAGCGGAACCACACCGCCATGATCCTGAGCCCACGTCAGCACGCGATCGTGCGCCATCGCGCGCGGGCTCAGCCAGGAGATATCGCCGCTGTTGCGCTCGATCTCGTCGGGACCGTAAGCGCTGTCGGGGACGCGCGACAGCAGGGCCGCGACGCCGCCGCTTTTCGCGATGGTGACCGGCACGTCATCCACACCAGGGGGTGCGCCGCCGACGTCGAAGTCGGGGCGGACGATGCCGTAGACGTACAGGAGCCGCGCGGCTGTCGTCACGTTGCGTCCGCCTGTCGGAGTCCGGCACGAGTCACGAGTCGTGTATCAGCAGGCGTCATTCATCGCTCGTCACCCAGGAGTTCCCCCAGCGGCGCAACGCCTGTGGACCCACGGGCGGAGGGTCCGCCAGGGGAGCTTGAAAGTGCACGGGCGCATCAGTCACAGGAAGTGGCGCGGCTTTGGTCGCGCGGTTGAGCACGACGCCGGAACTGGCGACGCCGCGCCGCCGGACTTCGACGGCGAGTCGCTCGGTCTCGTCCCGCACCACCGGTTCGTCGAGCGTCACGAGAACGACGGCGCATTTGTGCGCGTCGTGGAGCAGCGCGTCGACAGCCCGCAGACTCTTCGAGAACTGAAGTATCTCCCGCGCCGTATCACCCAGTCCGCCGACATCTCTGTATTTGAGCATGAGCCGCATGAGCTGGTGCGTCCATGCCAGCGCCAACTGCGGCATCTCGAGCAGCCGCAAGAGATGTCCCGTTGGAGCGGGATCGACGACGACACACCCGTAGTGATCCTGGAAGAGCGCGTCCGACAGGAGCGAGAGGGCGTACACTTCGTCTACACCGGGCGGCGCGAGCGAGAGCAGGTCACGCGCGATGCGGCGGTCGTGCGACAGGTCGACGCCCTTGGCGACCAACCCCTCGAACAATGCGTCCACGCGCGACTGATACTCTTCACGCATCCGGGCAAAGGCCGCCGACGCATCCATTTGTCGCGCCGCCAGGTTGGCCACGCCGTACACCGGCGTATCCGCATCCGGGACGGGTTGTCCCAGCGCGTCGGCGAGCGAAGGCGCCGGATCGGTGGAGACGACGAGGGTGCGTTTGCGGTCCGCGGCCCAAAGAGCCAGCGTAGCCGCGACCGTGGTTTTCCCTACGCCACCCTTGCCCGCAACGATGGTAAGCGAGCGAAGCAGTGTGTCGAGCGAGGCAGGGTGCTTCTTGGCGACGGACGGCGCCGCCAGAGCGGAATCTCGGGCCTTCCGTTTGCCGCGAGCATGCGTCCCGGGCTCGGAGCGTTGTCCCGCTTGCCCCGCGGCCAGCGGCCGCAGCTCGGCCAGCCATCGCTCGAGCCCTTCTTTTCCAGTTGGCCAGCGATCGAGCTTCGGGACGACGAATTGGGCCACGGCGCCCCCTCCCAGCGGCGCCACCGCCCCGTCGGTCGCGTTCCAGACGACGGCGGCGACCCGGATTGGCAGCTCGCTCAGCGCCGCGAGATAGCGGCGTGTCTCCTCCACCACCAGCGGCTGCGGATTGGTCACCATCACGGCGACACAGCGTTTCGGATTCCTGAAAGCCTCCTCTAGCGCCGTCACCAATGCGGCCATTTCATTGAGAAATCGGTCCGCTTCGTCTTTGCGATACTGGCGAGTGAGCGTTTTCACCATGAAGACGTGCTTCGCCTGCATCGCTTGCAGGAGCTGAACCAGCGCCCGGAAAGTTTGGGGAAGGGTGAGAAGCCGAAGCGTATGGCCGGTTGGGGCGGTGTCCACCACGATGCGTTCGTAGGGGCGATCCTGGGCGAGCAGCACCGCCAGCGCGAGCGCCGAGAAGATCTCGTCGCCGCCCGGAAGGGCGGTATCCACCAGCGGCCCAATGTCGCTGTCGTCGAGGTACGTGCCGCGGTCGAGAATCGTGCGAATCACGTCACCCCATCGCGCCATGAAGCGAGAGCGGAGGACACCGGCGTCGAGCACTTGCGCGGTCAGACGCTTCGCGTAGGGAACCGGAGTGGGCTCGGACTGGATCGGGTGCTCGAGCACGGCCGGGAGCGCCCGGGCAGGATCGGTGGAGAGCACGAGGGTCTGGCCGACCAACGTGGCGGCGTGCATCGCGATCGCCGCGGCGGTGGTCGTTTTGCCGACGCCGCCCTTCCCGACGACGAGTGTGGTGCGCGGAAGTGGTCGTACGAGCGCGTCAGCCGCGCTCACGCTTCCGCGTCGTCGCTGCTCGAGACCTTGACCGGTCCGCCGGACACGCCTTTTCCGAGGCGTTCGCGCCAGGCCCGCACGTCGCGCAAACGCGCCATGAGCACCGCCTCGCGCCGAACGTACTCGTCGTCGTCGATGTCGCCGAGCTCGAGCTGCATCTGCAGTTCCATCAGCTCCTGCTTGATCGGCGTGTCGTCCGTCAGCTCCTCATCGACGACTTGTGCGACCTTGCTCAACGACCACTCGACCCCGGCAATGGGACCCGTGACGGGCCAGAACAAGAGGTGCTTGAGGATGCCCATGATAAGGGAGCAGGGATTAGGGAGCGGCTAGTCAGCCCTTTCCAGCTTCAGCTTGATATTCACGAAGTTATACGGCGGCCACGGGCCCGAGTACTTGAACGTCAGGATGTCCTCGTACTTGCGGCTGATTTCCTTCACGCGGTCGTCGAAGGGACCCTCTTGCGCGCGATCCACGAGGAACGCGGCGTTCAGAATCATGCGGTCGCCGATAGGCTTGTTGCTGCGGCTCGCGACCGCGACCGACTTGAGGAACTCGTGAATGTCGGCGACGTACCGCTGCGATGTCTCCTCGAGCGATGACTCGACCAGCCGTCCGAGCTGCATGCGCGCGAAATACGTTGAGCTGCTGGTGTGCCGGGTGATTTCGTCCTTGAGGCGCCGGATCTCTTCGTTGTCCTGCTCGAGCGAGGAGACCACCTTGTCGCGATCCCACAGGACCTTCAGGCCGAACTCGATCTTGTCCTGCATCTTGTCGAGAACTTCGCTGAAGGCCTGATAGGTCGAGCGCAGCAGTTCCGTCACGTCTTCCTCGGAGCGGAACACGGTGCCGAACGACATCGGAATAACGGTGTGCTCCTTCATGACCGTCTCGTTGACGAACTCGTGCGCCAGGACGTTTTCGCGCGTCGGGTCGTAGATGACGATGGGCGTGTCGCTGACCACGGCAGCAAGGTCGTTATGATGCACGGTGTAGACGCGGTTGCTGCCGCCGATCCCGATTCCGCCAAATTCGCGCTGGCGGTCGCTACGGATGATGCAGTAGACGTACTTGCCACCCTCGATCGGAGCCTGAGTCGGATCGGGACTGTGCAGTTGCGTCTCGCTCATGGCTCCTCTCTTAGGTTCGGCCGACGAACGCCGCTGTCCGCCTTACGCAGCCGGCCTAGAGCTTGGGGCCGAGCGCAGACTTAAGCAAGGGCCTAACGACTTAACATGCGGTGCTTTAGAGCACCAAGCTTCCGGCGAACTGAGCCATCCATGACGGTGTCGCCGACGCGGATCACCAAGCCGCCCAGGATGCGCTGATCGACCGTGAGGTGGGGGACGACG
>JBBDXZ010000069.1:11738-32244 GCA_040902075.1 Gemmatimonadaceae bacterium | reverse complement strand
GCGCAGGAGTCGTACGAGGTGGAGCGGGAGCGCAAGCGCCGCCTGATAGCCAGCGCGGCGGAACCGGCACGCAGCGGGGGAGGGCCGGGAGCGCAACTCGTCGTGGCGGCGGATCAATTCGTCATCAAACCCGTGGGCCGCGTTCGCGACACCGTTCGCTCCGCGGCGGTGGGCGACGAAGTGCGCACGGTGATCGCGGGATACCACTGGTTCACGGACTGGGGCCGCGACACGATGATCAGCCTCGAGGGACTGACGCTGACGACAGGCCGTCACCGCGAGGCCGGTTTCATCCTGCGCACGTTCTCGCACTACGTTCGCGACGGACTGATCCCGAACTTCTTTCCTGACGGCGACAACGAAGGGCTGTATCACACCGCGGACGCCACGCTCTGGTTTTTTCACGCGCTCGAGCGCTATGCGCAGGTGACCGAGTACTGGGAGCTCGTCGAGCAGATCCTGCCGACCATGCGGCGGATCGCCGAGAAGCACCTGCGTGGAACGCGCTTCGGTATCGGCGTCGATCCGAGCGACGGACTGCTGCGCCAGGGCGCCGAAGGGTATCAGCTGACCTGGATGGACGCGAAGATGGATGGTTGGGTGGTCACGCCGCGTCGAGGGAAGCCGGTCGAGATCAATGCGCTCTGGTACAACGCGCTCAGCCTCCTGGCTCGATGGGAATGCGATTTCGGCGACCGGGCGCTGTCGCAGCGGTACGGTGAGGAGGCGACTCGGGTACGCGATTCGTTCAATCGGAGATTCTGGTACGATGCGGGCGGCCACCTGTACGACGTGCTCGACGGCCCCAACGGTGACGATCCCGCTTGCCGGCCAAATCAGATTCTGGCGATCTCGCTTCCGAATCCCGTGCTGGACGAGTCGCGCTGGAGCGACGTCATTGGCGTCGTGCAGAAGAAGTTGCTCACGCCGGTCGGATTACGGTCGCTGTCGCCCGACCATCCGGATTACAAGTCGACGTACTTCGGCGATCTGCGGACGCGCGACGGGGCGTATCACCAGGGGACGGTGTGGGGGTGGTTGATCGGGCCATGGATCGACGCGTGGCTCAAGGTGCATCCGGAGGACAAGGCAGGTGCGCGGCGGTTCCTCGATGGCCTCATCGCGCACCTGCCGGACTTCGGGGTGGGATCGATCGCGGAGATTTTCGATGCGGAGCCGCCGTACACTCCACGCGGGTGTGTGGCGCAGGCGTGGAGTGTGGCGGAAGTGTTGAGGTGTTGGGTGAAAACCGCACCTTAAGTCCTGGGTCCTTCCACCTGACAGCAATGTTGGCCACAGGGTGTCCATACCGTGTCGTCGCCACCGGTCCACCGAAAGCGTGCCGTGCCAGGAACGACGGCGTCGTGGTGTGGATGTCGCATTACGAATAGCCACGGAACGGGTGGTCGTCCACCCGGCGGCCGTATCTGCGTTTTCCAGCCAGTTGGTTCCAGTCTAAGGTCCAAGAAATTGCTTCCCTGAAGGAGCCCCCATTTATCGCCGTACTTCGTTCCCCGGGGATTGTCGTGAACTACAATCTCCGCGACCGTAACCCAGGTGTTGTTCGTCCCAGCGTCGCGGAACGTCTTCGTATTAAGCCTGTCCAAGTCTTCGGACGGGATGATTGTCGCACGAATACCCGAAAGTCTCCACACACCCAGATCATCGCGTAGCGCTAGCTCTTGCTCGTCATGCCAACCTTTGATTCCGCGCACCGCTTTTATTCCCTGCGCCTTGTCGACGGCAGCAGCTGCGAACTCGTACGGTTTCCGAACGGTGATGCCTGCGGGACCAATCTCGCACCAGGCATCCAGGCATTTAACACCGAGAAGTGGCATCATTCGGCCTGCGTCCACGTCAAATCGGGCGACGGGCGGAAAATCACCGGGAGCGAAGTTCCTCACATCGGACTTTTGCACCTTTAGCACCTTGAATCCCGCCGGCACACCCGCAAACCAGTCGGACGGTCGACCGCGATCGCATGGAGCATCCGTCTCGACAGTCGAGACGTACGCGATCCATCGGGACGGCTCACCTGAATCGACATTGAGCCAGACACAGTTCGTACCCTTGGCGATTCCGAGCGCCGAATAGCTGCCAGGCAGCGCTTCGTCGTTCGCAAGATCGACCATCACCATGGCCACGAGTATTCCTGGTTTGCCATTCTCCTCGACTTGTTCGCGGCGAGTGAACCCACCTAGAAAAGGCGACGCAAAGATTTTGGCCAGTGGTCCCAGGACCACTCTTCCGGCTGCATCGACGTAGGCAGGGAGCCGCTGTTCGTCATGGTATTCGGGAATGTTCATGTGAGCGATGGCAAGACTCTGTGCAGTCGGTTCGGTCCAAGTTCCAAACTTGCTGAAGGGCCCCCAATCCGCTGTGTACACGCATGCATCTCTCGCATTCCGAACCAACGTCCAATGAGACCTTGACGACAGCTCACCCCGACGCGCTGCAGCGGTGTCAACCGAGAGGAGAGTATCGCGATGATCCTTTGGTGTGAAGCGCGCCAGAGTAATAAGGTTTAGGCAGGCGGTATCTCGGACGAAGCCGCGCGTGGGGATCCGCTCCAGCCTTTGGGCCTCAGACGACCGTGGGACACAAACGACCAGCCATGCGGCACACGTCCAGAACTTGGTCGCTCGATACCAGCGCAGAGGCGATAGCGAGTCCATATACAGCTCCTGGAAAAGAGGTGATGCTGCGGAGGTGCCTGCTGCTATTGGGAGGTGTACTTCGTAAGTGGCTGCAGGAGCGTGCGCGGAGGAGCATCTGCGCGCGTCCAAAGTCGAAGCGCGGGCGCGCTCCAACGCCGGGCAGTTACAAAGTCCTTCCGATTCTCGGAGATCTGCGCGTAGAGGATCATTGCTCTGACGAGGGACCCTGAGGTGCCAAGGTCACGAAAGTCGCTCGGGTTATACAAGCGCATGTTGCTGAGAGACTCGTCGAGCGTGTGCACGGCTTGCACGGTATCGCGTATGCCGAGCCATAGCTTTGCCTTGATCATCGCCATGTCTGGAGTGAGAGGCCCCAGCAGAGGACTGCTCTGTCGGTCCAATCGGACTAGCAAGACGCGGACACGGGCAGTGTCCGCTCGCTCCAGCGCATCAGCAGCGGCGACATAGGGACTTGCACCGAGGTGCGCGAGATTCGCGCGGAGTGCTCGATCGGACGCACCCACAAGAAGCACTGGTCGTTGCAGCAGTCGTTCTTTTACGCTGCGTCGCTCATCCTCGTTCGAGTAGGCTTGATCGATGGCTCCTATCAGTTCCCGCAGGTCCGTTGCTAGAAAGTCGCATCCAACCGATACTTGCGCGAGAAGAAGATTCGACCTCTTCACTAGCTGTTGACGTAGTTGTGGCTCGGTCGATGCCGGAGCGCTTCGCTCGATGAGCCGAGAAGCATCGCGACAGCGCCCGGTCAACGCCGCGAGCGTCGCAAGAAGCTGAGCCTCTGAGGCTGTGGGCTCAGGTGTGGCAGCAAGCACGGAGTCCACCAACACCTCCGCTGCCGCGATGGATGAAAGATCATCAGGTGCACCGAACTTTACGCTGAGCCTTACTTCGAGCGCAGCGAGTTGCAGCTGTCGCGACGCATCCACGGCCAGACGCCGTGCCAACCGAACTGTGTCAATCGCGCTTGGATCGCCTAGCAGCTCCAACGACAATGCAACCGCTTGCTTCGCTCCCGCACTCTTCGGATAAGCGGCGGACCAGCCTGCAGCAATTCTCCTAAACTGTACCCGCTGTTTTTCGAGCGCGGCGGCAAAGCCGGGCGGTATCGTGGTGCTGTCCCCTGCCGAAACAAGCTGCCAAGGATATGGAATCAAAAACAAGCTGTCGCCCGTCCAGCTTGGGCGTGCGAAAAAGAGGGCGCTGTCTTTGGCACCGTAGCCCGAATGAAGCGTTGTTGAAGCGAGGAGCAACACCTGCAAGCGCTCGAACGCACCGCGTTCGTAGCCACGGTGCACAACAGGAAGCACTTGGAACGCGCGCTCGTAAGCCTCCATCGCCTGGTGTGTATTGCTCTGAAATCTCCAGCCCGACGGGCTCCGTGGGTCAGCGATCACGAGTCGATTCATTTGGCGGCATTGTCCTAACCCATACCAAGCGGCGAAATCATGATCGTTTCGCTGGCGTAAGCTGTCATATGCCGCGCATGCCCTCGCGAATAACCCGCGGTCGAGATACAAGAGAGCCCTTGCAAGCTGCTGCTCACGCCGCCCGAGTTGGTCAACCATGCTGACCGCCCGTTCCGCGACCGTTCCCCAAGAGTTCCGCGATTGTCCTTGCCACGCACGTACCTGTGCAAGCCACAGACTCGCCCGCGCATACTCAGGATCGTACGAAGCCGCGGACTGAAATCCGGAATCCGCCCGAATGAGATCCCAATCATCCAGAGCAGTGAGTGCGCGGCTGAAAGCTTGAATCGCCGGCAGTGACCGGCTGCCTGTGCTGGTCGAAGGTGCTGAATCGGCGGTGAGTCCGCGCAACAAGAGAGAGTCGGCAAGCGTTGCGTAGGCGGTGACCGCTCCCGCAATGTCCTTGGGAATGTTTGCCGCTTTCTGGTAGAGCGACTGTTCGCGCGACGCGTCGTACAACGACAGCGTTACGCGCGAGTCACCGCCCAGCGCGGTGATTCGACCGCGAATGTACCGTCCAGCCCCCAACGATTTCGCGATCGCCGCCGCATCATCCGAGGTTCCGATCGCACCGTACTGGCGTAGCGCATCGGCGACCTGGTACTGATCGACGACCGTGAAACCGCGCCACCGAGCCAGACCCTGTTGCAACAAATCGTCGTCGAGCCAAGGAGACGTCGCGGATGAATCTCGCTCGAGTGGCAGCACCACTAGGCGTGTGGTGTCCATCTGGACGGAGTCGCGGGCAAATGGGGCGATCGCTGAAAACACCCACGTCACCGCAGCAGCGAGTATGGCGATACCGGCGGCACCCCCAGCTGCGATAAACCATTTCTGACTAGTTGTCGGAGCAAAGCCGGCTGGAGTTTTTCGGCTATCCATTGTGGCTTGCGGGCCCGGCGCATGGATCGCGCTTGCGAGAACCTCCACAAAATCGCTCGCCGTCTTGTACCGATCCGCCGGCGCCATCGCGAACGCCTTCGACAGCGCGACGTCCACGGCCGGCGGCGCTGACGGACGATACACGCGAACCTCGCGTGGCGTGTACACGAATCGCTGCGCAACCACGGCTTCGGGCGTCGGACCGATGAACGCCTGCATCCCCGTGATCATTTCATATGTCACGCAAGCGAGCGAATAGATGTCGCTGCGTCCGTCGAGATTCATTCCGCCCGCCGCTTGCTCCGGACTCATGTACGCGTATGTGCCGCGGACCGTATTGCTCGACGTCGAAGCGTCTGTCCCGTACACGGTCTCGAGCGCGCGGGCGATGCCGAAATCGCCGAGGCACGCCTGGCCGCCCGTGAAGAGAATGTTCTCGGGCTTTACGTCCCGGTGGATCAGCCCCTTCTGGTGCGCATAGTCGAGCGCGTCGGCGATCGTCCGAAGGATCCCAATCGTATCGTCGAAGGAGAGCTGGCTTTCACGCTTGAGCTTCAAGCGCAGAGTGCCCCCTTCCATATAAGGAAGCACGAAGTACGGACGATCTTCGTATTCGCCGGAATCGAGGACCCGCAGGATATGCGGATGCTGGAGCGCGGAAGTCCGCCGAATCTCCTTCAGGAACCGGCCCGTCGCCTGAGACTGCGCCAACTCCGGACGCATGATCTTGATGGCGACCGCAATCCCAGCCTGCGTGTCGCGGGCAAGATGCACGGTCGCGGTCGCGCCGACTCCAAGCACGCGCTCGATCGCGTAACGACCCGCGAAAAGGCCTGACGCCATAAGGCTGCTCGGCGTGCTGCCCATATGTGCTGCCCTGGGGGAGGGAGTTACTTATGCGAACATACGATTATGCGCATAGTGACGCCAGTCACAAAGTGGGGAGTCGGAAGTGGGAAGTGGGAAGTGGGAAGTGGAATTGGGGCCCCACTCTCAGTTGGCGGCGACCGGCTTGTCCTTGAGCCAGTAGGTAAACCACTGACGCAGCCTCCCTAGCCGGTCCACTAGCAGCCACGGCTCGCCGCTGCGCGACAGCTCGTGCGTCGACCGTGGATACCGAACCAGCTCCACCGGCACCCCCTGCTTCTTGAGCGCCATGAACCAGATCTCCGCGTTCCCCATCGGCGTCCTGAAGTCCTCCTCCGACTGCACGATGAGAGTGGGCGTCTTGACCTTCGTCACGTGACGAATCGGGGACAGCGAATCGTATAACGCGAAGTTGTCCCACGGCTTGCCGAAGAACTCGAACTCGGTGAGCCCCTGCGCGTCCGACGCTCCGTACCAATACAGCCAGTCGCTGATCATGCGATCGGCCTGGGCCGCCTTGAACCGGTTCGTCCTGGTGGTAATCCACGCGGTCATAAAGCCGCCGTACGATCCGCCGGTGACCCCCATTCGCGTCGAGTCGACGTCGGGGCGCTTCGCCACGATATCCACTCCCTTCATGAGATCCTCGTAGTCCTCGAAGCCCCAGCGGCCGCGCGTGCTGTACGTGAAGTCGGCGCCGTAGCCGCTCGAGCCGCGCGGATTGGTGAACAACACGAACATCCCGGCCGCGGTGAGGTTCTGGAACTCATCGAACCATGTTTCGCCGTACGCGGCGTGGGGGCCGCCGTGGATGTAGAGCACGAGCGGATATTTCTTCCCCGGGTCGTACCCGTACGGCTTCATGAGCCATCCCTCGATCTCGAGACCGCCGACCGACGGATACGTGAATCGCTCGGCGTCGCTGAACGCGATTTCGTTCACGAGCTTGTCGTTGAAGCTCGTCAGCTTGCGCTCGCCCGTGCCATCGGCGTTGGCGACATACAGCTCGCCGGGCCGGCTGATGTCGGTCGCGACGTAGGCGATCCTCGTACCCTTGGCGTCCGAGCTCAATCCGCTCATTCGCCGCCGGCCGGACAGCGTGGGACTCAGCTTTTTGGTGTTGGGATCTATGCGAAACACGCCGGTGCTTCCGCCCAAGGCAGCCGTCATGACGATGGTGCCGGACGCGGCCCAATTGATGTCGCCCGGCTCGTATTTCCACGTCCCGAGCGCGTTGTCGGGAACTCCACCCGTCGCGCCAACCACGTAGACGCGCGCGCTCTTCGTCCGCGCCGGTCGCCCGATGAACGCGATGCGCTTGCCGTCCGGAGACCAGGTGATGTCCGACTCGACACCCACGAGATCCGTAAGCTTTCGCGGCGTCCCTCCGGCGATGGACACAATGAAGATGTCGCTGTCATTGCGCTCGGCCTCGTCGCGCCGCCTGTCGTATGGCAGGCGGGCGATCGAATCGCGCTCCATGTCTACGACGGAATCCGGCCGCAGCCGCGCGTCGGCCACGAACGCGATCCATTGCCCGTCGGGTGAGACCGTCACCCCGCGATGCGAGTAGCGGGTGTTGGTGATCTTCCGCTTCGCCGAGCCGTCGAACGACTGCGCGTAGATCTGCGCGGGATTCCACCGGCGTGCCTCCCGCGCACCCGGGACGAAGCCGGCGGTGTTGCTCTTGTATTGCATGTCGTAGACATGCCGGCCGTCGAACCGGGCGGGCTCCAGCGGCTTCGTGATCGCGCCGTATGGCGGACGCGCCATGGGCTGCATCTTGGAGAACGGGTCATTGGCGCGACGCGCGCTGTCGGACGGCAGCGAATCCCCTTCCGCCCATACCGAGACGCGCAGATCCGACGACACCGAGCCGATGCGCGGATACTTGTCGTCCTGGAACGCCTCACCGCCCGGTTGGTCCATCCGAAGCATCCACGTGCTTCCCTTTCCGCCCAACCGCTGGGACGTGAACAGCAGATACCTGCCGTCCGGCGACCACCGTGGATTCGAGCTTTCCGTGCTCGGCGATGTGAAGCGTTGGGGTTGCCCGCCAGCGGTTGGCACGACCCAGACTTCGCGATGGTACTTGTTGTCCTTCTCGTTCACGGTCTGCACCTGGAACGCGATCCGGCTGCCATCGGGAGACATGGCGGGCGCGCTCAAGGAAGTGAGCTTGTACCAGTCGGCGAGCGCAAAAGCGCGCTTGGGTTGTTGCGCGGCGGCGACCGTCGTGAACGACAGCAGTAGAAACGCCGCGGCGGACGAACGGTGGATGTGCATCTGGAATGCTCGCAGGATTGGAATGATGGGGATCAAGATACGTCGCGCAAGAAACACGGTCAGGGCCTTAGGGCCTTGGGGTCTTTGCAATTCCGGACCGTTTCGCACCAACTTAGTGTGATCGAATGGAGGTTCTATGGCGACGACAGCGAAGAAGGTCGGGTATTTCTACGTCACCGCGCCTGACAAATCGGGAGAGGGCGCCCGGGTGTTGTCCGCGCTGCGCGACGGCGGCGTCAACCTGCTGGCGTTTCATGCCTTTCCCAGCGGCGGCGGACAATCGCAGCTCGACTTCGTCCCTGCGGACGAGCGAGCGTTTCAGGATGCAGCCAAAAAGGCCAAGCTCAAGCTCAGCGGGCGAAAGACCGTTTTCCTCGTCGAAGGTGATGACCGCCCGGGCGCCGTCGCCGAGCTTTTGCAGAAGCTGGCCACGGCGGGAACGAACGTGACCGCATTCGACGCGGTGAGAGCTGGGACTCGCTTTGGCGCGCTCATCTGGGTCAAGGAGGCCGACGTGGACAAAGCCGCCAAGGCACTCGCCGCGACGTGATTCAGGCCGGTCGCTGGCGCTCGCTCGGCCATGCGGGTCGAACATCTGCCGAGGAACTCTACTCGCGACGAAGAAGTAGGTTTCTCACATGGGCGAAACACGCGTCGATTTGCCAGGGGGCGACCTGATTCGCACGGGGTGCGACGACCTGGCGCGCGGCATGGAAACCATCCCCGCCCTACTCGTGTCGATCGGTGCTCCTCGGCTGCGCCGCCTCGGCTACGACGTGCCGCGTCCATTTCCGAACCCCGAGCGCCGTCTGTATGACGTGCTCGCACTCGGCAACGGTGCGTCGGCGCACCGGCGCTACAACGCGCTCGTGCGGCGGTTGGTCAGCTTCGAGCGCGCAGCGGAATCCGTGCGCCGGCACGATGCGTCTTCCGACTGACCGGGCGCGCATTCAGCGCCTGATGGAGGCGTTCGCTCGTGCGGCGAGCAAGAATGTGCGCATTCACTTCGTCGGCGGCACGACCGCCGTGCTCATGGGATGGCGCGAGACCACTATCGACGTGGACTTCGTCATGCGGCCTGAGGATGACGCGCTCCTCCGGGCCATTCCCGAGCTCAAAGAGTCGTTGGAGATCAACGTGGAGTTGGCGTCCCCCTTGGACTTCATACCGGTGCCACCGGGCTGGGAGGATCGCGGGATCTTCATCGCGGAGATGGGACGCGTCCGTTTTTACCACTTCGATTCGTATGCTCAAGCCCTCGCCAAAGTGGAGCGTGGACACGGCCAAGATCTCGCGGACGTCCGCGTCATGCTCGAGCGGAAGCTCGTAGAGCCGGCAAAGGCGCTGGATTACTTCGCTCAGATCGAACCGCAGTTATATCGCTTTCCGGCCATCGATCCAGCGAGCTTTCGCCGAGCAGTCGAAGAGGTGTTTGAAACAGGATAGGCCAAGAAACGTCAGCGCGGCAGGAGGGGCAGCACCGCCTCGCGTATCGCGCGAACGGCAGCAACTGCTGCGCGCCCTTCACTCTCGGTGATGGGCGGCAGGACCGCGCCATGCTCCTCCACCGGATAGCGCGACCGGGGCCACGCCTGCTGTAAGACGTCGCACGCGGCAGCCAGATGTTCGAAGCCCAGCCCAGCCTCGACACACGACGCAAGCAGTCTCCTGAGGTCGTGCGTTCGGCGTGGACGCACATTTCGAGCGATCAAGCTTGCTTTGAGCAGCTTTTCAGCGCTCTCATGGGCAAGGAATGCGGTGGACGACCATGGTGGCGACCCCATTGCCGCGCACTGCTCGACTATCTCAAAGTCCTGCTCCGCGTGCTGAACCCACCAACCGAGCGTGGCCGGCGGACCGCTCGGCGTCTCACGCACGCGCGCAATGGCCGTTTCGACATCCGCGCGCCGGTAGAGGACCTTCCCCTCCCGAACCACGTCGTAGATGACACTGCCGACATCATCACACGCGCGGGCTAGATGCTGCGGTGTAACGATGAGAATATCTGTCTCCCAGTCACGCGCCTTGCACTGCTCGACAATGGCGCGCGATTCCTCGAGACCTTCCCCTGCGTCGATCTCCACGAGGAGGTCGATGTCACTGTCGTGGCGAGCGTCGCCGCGGGCGTGGCTGCCATACAGAATGACGCGGCGCGGCTTGAGCAAGCGAACGATCGCGTCGACGGTGTCGGCGATTGGCGGATGATCCAGCTTCACGTTGGCCATGGGGGGGGGCGAGCTGCTGCGTCAAAAATACGAGGCTCGGCGGGCGCGCTGCCATCATTTCATTGCGCGCGCCCAATAGGTGCAGGGAAATTCTCCGCGTTCCCCGCTGACCAACGCATGCGGGCCGTTGAGCGGGCGTCGCAACTACATCGCGCATATGTAGTTACGCGCAACACCACCTCGGCACCGCCGGTGCTTTAGGAGGGAGCGTCAGCTCTTCCTTTTACTTCCTTTATAGGTGGTGTCCCATGAAAGCCGTACGCAGCATCCCGGTCCTGATTCTCGCCGTTGCAACGCTCGCCGCCTGCACCGGCCCCTCCAAAGAGGAGCTCGACCTCGCGAATTCGGTCCGGGCAGACTCGATCTCCAACCTCCGCAATGAGCTCGTCCTGCAGGTGATGGAGGGAAGCCAGTTCGTCAACGAGATCAACAAGGAGCTGGCCAAAGCGCGCTCGCTCACCGGCGTCCCCGCGCGACAGCTCCATGCGGCCGCCGAATTGGCGGACGCGAACGAGGAGCGCAAGCAAGTCCTCGCCCGCATCACTCAGCTCGTGGAACGCCTCGGCGCCGTTCAGGGACGTGTGGTCGGATTGCGCACGCAGCTCGCCGACAAGGACTCGGCCTTTGCGCGGAAGGTCGCCGAATACGAGCAGATGGTGGCCGACGTGAACCTGGCTGCGGAGCGGCAGAAAGCCGAGTTCCAGGCGGTGAGCGACGGCCAGACGACGAAGATTGCCTCGCTCACTCAGCAGGTGGACACCCTCACCGGCACGCTGGGCCAGCTCACCTCCGACCGCAACACGGCGTACGTGGTCGTGGGGACGAAAGCGGAGCTGATCAAAAAGGGCGTTCTCGTTGCCGAGGGGACGAAGCGCTTCCTGGTGGTCGGGTCGAAGCCGTTGGTGCCGGCGCGCGAGCTGGATCCCAGCGTTTTCACCAGGATCGATCGCCTCGCCGACAGCACGATCATTCTGCCGGATGGAGTGTACAAGATCGTGTCGCGTCAGAACGTCGCGCACGTGTCATCGCTCGGCAAAGGCGGAACGGTCGCGGGCGCGTTCAAGATCGAAGATCCGGAACAATTCTGGAGCACGTCGCGCTTCCTGATCATCGTTCGTTCCTGACCGATTGCGGCGCGATGCAGGTAGCCTCAGCGTGCCGTAACGCGGCATGCTGAGGCTTTCACGCAAGACAAAGCGGTGATTGGAGCACCGTTACAGCACCAGCACATGAAAACGCGTCTGAGGGTTCTTGTCGTCGATGACGAGCCCGCGCTCCGGGAAGTGTTGTCGTTGCGGCTCACGGAATGGGGACATGACGTCCGCACGATCGCGGATGCGGTCGACGCGCTGCGTGAGCTGGACGTTCGCCCGCCGGACATCGTGCTGTGTGACGTCGTGCTGCCGGGAAGCTCCGGACTGGCGCTCTTGAGACGCATCAAGGAGCACAATCCCCGGCTGCCCGTGGTGATGATCACCGCGCACGGCAACATCGACAGCGCGGTCGAAGCGATGAAGGCGGGAGCGTCCGACTTTCTCACCAAGCCGCTCGACCACCACATGCTGCATGCGCTGCTCGAGGCGACGGCAAGCGAAGTCACTAAACGGCGCGAGAGCCATTCCCTCGACGTTCACCTCGACGGCTTGAACGGCGCAGGCGTCATCGTGGGCCAGACCCGCGCGATGCGCGAGCTGCAGCGCGCCGTCGAGACGGTGGCGTCGAGCGACGCGTCGGCGATCATCACCGGTGAAAGCGGAACCGGGAAGGAAGTCGTCGCCCGCGCGATTCACACATTGAGCGCACGGCGGGGCAAGCCGTTCATCGCCGTGAACGCGGCGGCGATTCCCGAGGGCCTGGTCGAGAGCGAGGTGTTCGGGCACGAGCAGGGCTCGTTCACCGGCGCGACGCGCGCGCGAGCCGGATGCTTCGAGCTCGCCGAGGGCGGTACGCTGTTCCTCGACGAGATCGCCGAGATGCCCATCGCGCTCCAGCCGAAGTTGCTGCGCGTTCTCGAGGATGGACGCGCGCGGCGGCTGGGCGGCAGCCGAGACGTTCGGTTCGACGTGCGTGTGCTCGCCGCGACGAACCGAGCGCCCGCTCACGCCATCAGAGACGGAAGGCTGCGCGAGGACTTGTTCTACCGGTTGAATGTCTTCGAGCTCGCCATTGCTCCCCTGCGCGAACGCACGGCGGACGTCGCGCTCCTGGCGCAGCACTTCGTGCGGGAGTTCGGGCGTAAGCACAACATGAAGATCGAGGGCGTTGGTGACGCGGTGCGGCAGCTGCTCGAGGCGCATGCGTGGCCGGGGAACGTGCGCGAGCTGCGCAACGTGATCGAACGCGCGGTCATCGTGGCTCGCGTTGGCTGGATCGAGCCCAGACATTTGCCGCCGTATCTGCAGACGCTCTTCGCGGGCGGGTCGCCGACGCTGACCTTGCCAGTCGGGACCACGCTGGCGGAAGCCGAGCGTCGGCTGATCCTGCGGACGCTGGAGCACGTGGGCGACAACAAGGCCGAAGCCGCGCGCCAGCTCGGTTTGGACGTGAAGACGATTCGCAACAAGCTGCGCGGTTACGGGGGGGGGCGGAGCGAATGAGAGTCGCGTTCAAGCTGCGGGCTGCGTTCGCGCTGTACACGGCGCTCATGGCCGCTGTCCTGGTGTTCCACGTGCGCACGAACCGGCGCGCCGTGGAGCGCGGCCGCGCGCTGGCGTCGGTGTCCTCTCGCGTGCGCGTTACGTCAACGGTCCAGCCGGAGCGTCTCTCGCAGATGAGCAGCGTCGCCGAGAAGTATCTCGTCACCCGCGACGGGGGCTACCTGGAGAAGCTCGTCGAGCTGGCGATCGCGCACGGAGAGGAGCTCGAGCGGCTTCAGACCAGTGGATCGAGCGGCGAGGAGCGCGCGCAACTCCTGCGGGTCGTCGAGCGCTGGCGTCACCTGGAAGCCGAAGTTCTTCGTCTCACCGACGCGAGCGGACAATCGTCCGAGGTGGCGCTCGAGGTCGTGGGCGGCCTGGACCGGCCGATCGGCGAACTGCAGGCACTCACGATGCGGCTGACGGAAGCGTCGAGAACCACGATGGCTCGCGAGCTGGCCGCCGCGGAACGCTCGGCACGCACGGCAGAACGTGTGTCCTGGTTCACCGCGGTGGGCGCGCTGCTCTCGAGCCTCCTTCTCACCGCGCTTCTCATTCGCTCGATCGTGCGGCCGCTCCAGACGCTCACGCAAGGGACACGCGAAGTCTCAGCATCCCGATTTGCATACCGGCTCGACGCGAGCGGCACCGACGAGTTCGCGCAAGTCGCGACGGACTTCAACGCGATGACCGAGCGACTGGGCGAGCTCGATCGCATGAAGCGGGATTTCGTCTCGAACGTCTCGCACGATCTCAAGACGCCGCTGTCCTCGATGCAGGAGACGATCGACGTGATGTTGGACGAGCTTCCCGGCCCGCTCTCCGAGACGCAGCGACGACTCTTGTCGCTGAATCAGGAGAGCGCGCGGCGGCTGTCGTCGATGGTCTCGAAGCTGTTGGAGTTGTCGCGCATCGAATCCGTTCCCGCGCGCAAGGCTCGTCTCGTGGACGTCGGACGTCTGGCGCGCGATGCGGTCGATCGTGCAACCGGCTGGCCAGGGCGCAAGCCCGTCGTGAAGTTGATCGCGTCGGACGCGCAACCGCGACTGCTTCATGCTGACGACGAAGCTATCGCTCAGCTGCTCGACAATCTGCTCGAGAACGCCGTCAAGTTCTCACCGCCCGCTGGCACGGTACGCGTCACGGTCGGCGACACCAACGCGCAGGGCGGCGTGTTGATCACCGTCGCGGACGAGGGTCCCGGGATTCCGGACGCCGAGAAGGAACGCGTCTTCGACCGCTTCTATCAGACGGAAGCCGGGCGCGCCGTCGCATCGCGGGGTGCGGGCCTCGGGTTGTCGATCTGCAAGCACATTGTCGAACAGCACGAAGGAGCGATCTGGGTCACGGACTATGAGCCCCGCGGAAGTGTGTTCTGCGTCCTGTTGCCGGGATCGGCGAGTGTCGCGCGGGAAGAGCTGGCGGGCAATTCGACGCTCACGGGGTCCGCCGCATGAGCAGACTGTTTTTGCTTTCGTCAGTCGCGCTGGTCGCCGCGTCCGCGCTAACTGGTTGCGCTCGCGCGCGCATCGATCCGCAATTCTCGCCCGAGCCGAGGCTCGAGGCCACGATCCAGGCGCTCGGCGCCAAGCTGGAGGCACTGCGTGTCGCGCGCGATTCGGTCGGCGCGCAGAACGATTCGTTGCGGGTGAGCGCGTCGCTACTGGAGGCGGACCTGCGAGACCGCGAGGAACAGATGCGCGCGTTGCGGCTCGAGCTTCAACGTCTCAAGGAGATCGATCTCAAGCCACGGCCGCGGCGCTCACCCCCGTGAACGCTCGGGCGAGGCGCGGTCATGGCCGCGCGAGCGACGAGATGAGGCGCGAGACCTTGTAAGCGACCGTCATGTCGGGCGCCGTGTAGCTCACGACGCGACCGGAGATTCTCCGCATTGCAGGCACCATGGCGGCCGCGTCGGCATACTCTACGTTCGAGAGCTCGACATCGAGCGTCACCGGCCGCGTAAGCTGGACGGGGCGGATCTGCCCTCGGCGCGACAGCGCGGTCCTGACGCCCGCGGCGATGCGCTCACGCGCTTCGGCCGGATGCATCGTGCGCGCGGCGGTCTGTCCGATGCCTTCTTTCACGGCGAGGACTTCGACGCCCGGAATGAACGCACGTGCCTGCTCTGCCACCGCGCGGTCTCCGGAGATGAACACGACGGGCACACCGAAGTGGCCAGCGACTGCCGCGTTGAGTCCGTACTCGCCCACTTCTCGGCCGTTGAGCTTAACGCTCTTGAGGGCACCGCTGTAGGTGTGGCCGAGGACGCCGTCGGTGGTGGACGCCTGCGGGTGATAGCCGATGAAGACGACCGCATCAAACGTCGAATCGATCCCCTGCATCATGCCGAACGGCTTCGGCGCGCCGGTAATGAGTATGGCGCGCCGATCGAGGTCCTCCGCCAGAAGATTGGTCTGCGAGCCGTGCGAGTCGTTGACGATGACCTCCGTCGCGCCGGCATCGAACGCCGCCACGATTGCCGCGTTGGTCTCGGCGATCATCAAGCGTCTGCCAATCCCATAATCGCGCTCGCCGGCGGAGACTTGCGAGCCGGAGACCAGTCCCGCGATTCCCTCCATGTCGGAGGAGATGTACACCTTCAGCTTCGGGCGCTGCTGTGCATCGACGGGCGCGTTCGTGAGACAGAGCGCGATGGTGAGGGCCAATAGACGTCGCATTACTGGGGGGGTTGGGAGTCGGCGTAGATGATGAGACACTGCACGCGACTGGGCTAGAGTGCGAGACCTAAAAGGATGCTGTTACCCGCCAGCCGTCGACTTGTGCAGCCGCGCTTTTTTGCGTTCAGTTGTAGGCGAAGCGCAATCGTCCGTTGAAAGGTGCAGCGGGGTCAGTCAGCATGACGGCAGAACGCATGACGCTAGAAGTTCGGAGTCGCCGGCAATGGCGCGCGTGGCTGGCAAAGCATCACACGTCGAGCCCAGGAGTCTGGCTCGTGTTCTACAAGGCCCACACCGGCGTAAAGTCGATTCGCTACGAGGACACCGTTCACGAGGCGCTTTGCTTCGGATGGGTCGACAGTCTGGTCAAACGTCTCGATGCCGACCGATACGCGCTCAAGGTCACGCCGCGAAAGCCCACGAGCAAATGGTCCGATTCCAATCGGAAACGGTGGGCGCAGCTCAAGGCGGAGGGCCTGCTCACGCCGGCCGGTCTCGCGGCGCCACCAACGAACAATACCTATGCGCCGAAACCAGCAATCCCCGAGCTCCCGGCCTACATCGCCAAGGCGTTGAAGAAAAACTCCAAAGCGTGGGAATTCTTTCGGGAGCTTTCGCGTACTCACCGACGCAATTTCGTCGTCTGGATTCATATAGCTAAACGGCCGGAAACACGCGAAAGGCGCATTCGCGAATCGATCGCGCTGCTGGCGGCGGGAGAGAAGCTCGGGTTGAAGTAGACGGATCCCGAGAACCACGCCAGAAAGAACGAAGCGCCGCAGAGCACCTGCTACTTCCTTGGGTTCCGGGTTGATCCAGCCTCGTTGGATTACGAGAGCTTCTCCTACCGTTCGCGCAAGAGACGAATGAATCGCGGATGACTCCTCAGCGGGTCCCACAGCGGGTCGAGCCTGAGCAGCGAGACTGAGAACCGTGAGGGTGTCGTCACCAGTCGTTCGAGAATGTTGAGAGCCGAGTCTTCTTGTCCCAGCATCACGTACGCGAGTGCAACATTCTGTAGCGCGATGGGACCGGTGATGGCGTCGACCGACACGGGGTCATCGGCCAGTAGCTCGGTTGCCATCCGGGACGCCTCGGCACTCATCCCCAGCGCGGCGAGCGCAATTATCAGCGAGCTCTGTGTCACATTTTTCGCAATGCGCGCCTGTGCCGGCGCGTTGCCAAGCTTTGCTTCGAGCTCGACCCGGGCGGAGTCGAACTGGACTCGGGCCACTGTGGGCTCGTCAAGCAGTCGGGCGGTGACTGCGCGACGAATGTGCGTCGTCCCCAACCAGTCATCGAACGACTCTCCGGCTGGGCGGCCCAAACGCGCAATGGACGCTGCCTTTCGAAAATCGCGCGCCAGCAACTCGATATAGAACGGCGAACGGATGCCATCGAAGCCATCGGACAGCAACCGAGCGTCCGACATCACCCGACGCGCCGCGGCGAGGTCTCCATTCCGCAGAACCGGGATCCACGCGCGATAGCTGTAAGCGAAGGCCTCCTGTGGATCGAGCTCCAGCGCGCGCTGCAGCGTGCGGTCGGCGGCGTCATAGCGACGCTCCCAGATTCGCATTTGTCCGAGATTCAGGAGCGGCGATCTCCACCGCGGATCCAGCTGTGACGCCTGCTCGTAGGCGGCCGCGGCCTCCTTCCAATTGCCACTGCGCTTGTGCACGTTGCCGATGAACATCACCACCTGGGCGTCGCCCGGTCGTCGCCCGTGCGCCGTCTGAAGGTGAGCTATCGCGCGCGGATAATCCTGACAGCACGCGTAGTAGTAGTGCCCCATCGCCATCTGTGCGTCAGCCAGCAACGAATCGAGACGAAGCGCGCGCTCCCCGGCCCGCCGCGCCGAATCGAGATGTGCCGGCGGATAAGCGTTGAGCCAGAACGCGTCGGTGTGCGCAAAGGATAACCAGGCATATGCCAGGGCGAACATCGTGTCCCGCTGAACGGCGTGTGTAAGCAGCCTGATCGCCGCCAGCCGGTTCGTGGAGGCCCAGGTGCCGTACAGGATCTGTCGTGCCCTGAGATAATCGTCATAGGCGGCAAGATCCCGCGTTGGAGGTCGCTCGGCGTCATCCGATGACCCGTCTCGCACGGCGGCGTGAAGATCCTGCGTGACGCGGTTGGCAATCCGGGAGAGAAGCGCGAACAGATCGGACACCTCCGCGACGTTCGCATCCAGGATGTCGGCCCACAGCTGCGTTTCGTCACTCACCCGTGTCAGCTGCGGTCGTATGCGGAGACGACCGGCCGCGTTCCCGGACCGCTCGGCCGTCACCGAGCCTTCGAGGATGTAGTCGGCGTCGATCTCACGGCCGATCTGCCGCGCTGATTTTCCCGCGCGACTGTAATGGACGGCTGTCTGGCGTCCAATCACCCTCAAGCCCGGAACCATCGCGAGACGCGACATGATCTCGTCGCTGATGGCGTCCGCGTAAAAAGCCTTCGCGCTGTCGCCGACGTACTGGAACGGGAGCACGAGGATTCGCGTTGCACGATCCCGAGCGAATCCATTCGTCGCTGCGCGAGTGAGCTGGACGCCGAGCGGAACGAGCACGGCCAGGACGCCGAAGGCCACCGCGATCATCGCGCGCACTGGTCTTCGTGGTTCGTTGCGGCCCGCGCCTCGATGCTGATCGCGCACGGGCTCCACCGGCAAGCCACCTTCGACGGAATGCTCGGTGAGGGTTGGCTCGGTTTCCAAAGGTTCGGCCGCGATCGGCGCGGCGCGCATGTCGCGCAGCCACTGCTGCATGTCGAGGGACGGCTCGAGGTCGAGCTCCTGCCTAAGACGCCGCGCATACTCCTCATACGCGAGGACCGCCGCGGAGCGATCGCCGAGTCGCTCGAGGAATGCGATGGAACGCCTGGCCACCGACCCGTCGAGCAGAGAAAGCTCCGCGGACCGGCGCGCCCAACGACCGGCATCGACGCGTTCGCCCCGTGCTGCCCGCTCCTGCGCGAGCGACCACGCGGCGTCCGACGCACGCACGCGCAACCTGCCGCGCTCCTGTTCGAGCCAGCGCTCAAAGTCGGGAGCTTCGGCGACGAAGAAGCCCGCGAGGAAATCGCCTTCATAGAGGGACAGCGCTCGCGCGGCGTCACTGGCATCGAGCGCGTCCTCGAACTCCCACGTATCCACCCGGACCACATCGGGGTTCAGACCGACTTCGTCATCTCCACGGGCGATGATGGCCTCGTCGCCAAGCTCCTTGCGAAGGACATAGACCGCCTGACTGAGCGCCGACCGCGCGTGCATCGCGTCCGTCTCCGGCCAGAAGAGGGCCACGAGGGTGTCGCGGCGGTGCATGCCGCGGGGCGACGCGGCCGCGAGGTACGCCAGCAACGCCGCGCGCTTCGAGCGCCGCACAACGTCGGCGACGTTGCGGTCATTCGATGCCGTGAGGCGCAGGGAACCAAGGACCTTGATCTCGATCACGCGGTCGGAGGGCAATCAGGAGGTCTCACCGCCCCCGGTGAGATCAGGGTCAGATCGCGGTGATCGTGTCGTTCTATCGTACGGGCAGCAAATCGAACTCACAAGGAGAGAGTGTCCATGCGCCCGACGAAAGAGCGCCCAGAAGCATCCCTCTGCCGACCGGGCCTTCTCGCCCTGGTAGCTCTTCTGGCCGTTGGTTGCACCGTCGACTCGATACCGACGGTGGTCAGGGAGGGTGGAATCCCGCAGTTCTCATGGCTCGACCGCGCAGAGTGGTCGGAGCCGGTTCATCTCGGCTCCGAGGTCAACTCGGTATTCTCGGACTTCGATCCGTCCGTCTCCAAAGACGGACTGACGCTGTATTTCACCGCCGGAGTGCAGCGCGGCGGCTTTGGGCTGCGGGACATCTGGGTTGCGAAGCGCGCGAGCGTCGACGCTGCCTGGGGCACGCCCACGAATCTCGGCAGCGTGATCAACACGACTGCACACGAGTCGAAGCCAAGCATCTCGGCGGACGGCCACAGACTGTACTTCGCGAGCAACCGCACGGGCGGCTTCGGACAGTTCGACATCTACGTGTCGTACCGCAAGCACAAGGACGACGAATCCGGATGGGGGGCGCCGATCAACCTCGGGAACGTCATCAACTCGGCGGGTAATGAGGAGAGCGGCCTGACGTTCTTCGAGGATGACGCGGGTGGCGTCAACATGTTCTTCAGCTCGCAGCGCGCCGGCGGCGTGGGCGGAATCGATATCTACTCGAGCACGATACAGCCCGACGGATCGTTCGGCACGGCGCAGCTCGTGGCGGAGTTGAGCACCGCCGCCACGGATGCAGATCCGTCCGTGCGCAAAGACGGCCTGGAGCTCTTTCTCGCGTCGAATCGGATGGGCACGTACGGGGCCAACGATCTTTGGGTATCTCGGCGAGCCAGCACGCTGGACGCATGGTCGGCGCCGGTGAATCTCGGAGGCTTGATCAACACGCCGCCGCGCGATCCGTCCCTGGAGCAGGCGAACGACTCGCGTCCCTGGCTGTCCCACGATGGAACAACGCTCTACTTCAACTCCGCGTTTCGACCCGGCAATCTTAGCGACATGTTCGACATCTGGTCGACTACTCGCAGCAAGAAATAGCTCGATCAAGCCGCTCCACCAGGAAATCCGCGTTCCGCCGATCGAAACACATCGGCGGACGGATCTTTATCACGTTGTAGTGCGGCCCCTCGGTCCCCGTCAGAAGGCCATCTGTCGCCACATCGTGGCGGCGCACGGCGGCGTCATCTGGGTGGCGGATCACGAGCCCAAGGGCGCGGTTTTCTGTGCTACTTCCGGCG
>JBBDXZ010000069.1:0-11728 GCA_040902075.1 Gemmatimonadaceae bacterium | reverse complement strand
GCAGAGCGCGGCATGACGCGGCCATTGGGTGTACGATTCCTCGCGTTGGTCGGCTTCCTCAGCGCGTGCGCCGGCGCGCGCGGCGATCCACAGTTTTCCGCCGAGCCGCGAACGCGCGTGGTATGATCACGCCTCTAATGTATCGCGCGGGCGGGCTGGACCTCAGCGACATGAAAAAGCCCACCTGAAGGTGGGCTAAGTCGTTAGTGGGCCTGGGTGGAGTTGAACCACCGACCTCACGCTTATCAGGCGTGCGCTCTAACCACCTGAGCTACAGGCCCCATCAAGGCTGGGTTTCGAACTCGTAAAGCTAATAGAGTGAGCACTTACGCTCAATCGAGTTCATCGCGCGCGAGCTCAATCCTGGCTCGCACACTGCACGTACGAGGGTGCCGCCGCCCTAGTCCTCATACTTCCCCGGCCTCGTCGGCTTGTCTTTGTCTATATCGACATCCAGCTCGTCGTATTCGTCGTCGAGATCGATGAGCTCGTCGTCGAAGTCGTCGTCCTCGTCGTCCTCGTCGTCCTCATCGTCCTCGTCGTCGTCATCGTCGTCGAGATCGTCCTCGTCATCATCGAGGTCGTCGTCGTCGTCGTCGTCGTCGAGATCATCATCGTCGTCATCATCCTCGACGTCTTCGTCCAGGTCGTCTTCGTCGCTCCGAGGAGACAGGGACAGCGCCGACGACTCGAACCGCTCCAACATTGCTCGGATCTCCCGGTGAACCTGAGTGGATGAGGAAACCAAACTATCTCAGGAGCTTTGTACGGCAAGGAGCTTGGTCCTACATCGACGCGCGGTCGCGTTCGCGCTTCGCCTCGCGTGACAATCGCTTGCGGTCCGACGTGCCGAGGAAGCGCTTGCGCAGCCGAATGGATTTCGGCGTCACCTCGATCAGCTCGTCGTCCTCGATATACTCCAGGGCCGCTTCCAACGTCAACTCCCTTGGCGTCTCGAGCGTGATGTTCTCGTCGCTTCCCTTGCTGCGCATGTTGGTGAGCTTCTTTTCGCGCGTGGGATTCACGTCCATATCCCCCGGCCGGGAGTTCTCGCCGATGATCATTCCCTCGTAGACGGGCTCGCCCGGCTGCACGAACAGCGTCGACCGATCCTGGAGCGTGAAGAGCGCGAATCCAACGACGACGCCCTTCTCCATCGAAACCAGCGTGCCGCGCATCCGGCCGCTCAGCGGGCCAGCCCACGGACCGTACTCGAGGAAGCGGTGGTGAATGATCCCGGTGCCCCGTGTGTCGGTCAGGAACTCGGAGCGGTAACCGAAGAGGCCGCGCGAAGGGATCTTGAACATGATCCTCACCATGCCGTGTCCGGGGTTCCGCAGGTCCATCATTTCGCCGCGGCGCGGACCCAATTTCTCGATCGCGACGCCGAGGAACTCCTCGGGCACGTCGAGCATGAGCTCCTCGTAGGGCTCCAACCGCTCGCCGTTCACGCCTTCCTTGGTGATCACGCGCGGGCGCGAGACCTGAAACTCGAAGCCTTCCCGGCGCATGGTCTCCATCAGGATGGACAGGTGCAGCTCGCCGCGTCCCGAGACCGTCCAGGTGTCGGTGGCATCGGTATCTTCCACGCGCAGCGCGACGTTGCGCTCGAGCTCCTTGAACAACCGTTCGCGGACCTGGCGCGACGTCACGTACTTCCCTTCCTTTCCAGCGAAGGGCGAGTTGTTGACGAGGAAGTCGACTGAAATCGTCGGCTCCTCCACCGCGATGCCCTCCAGCCGCTCGTGGTGCTCCGGATCGGTGATGGTGAGTCCGATCTCGACCGTGTCGAGGCCCGCGAGCGCGACGATCTCGCCGGCGGACGCCGACGCCACCTCGGCGCGATCGAGTCCCTCATAGGCGTACAGCTTGGTGACGCGCGCGCGCTCCACCTGCGAGTCGCTCGGGTCGGCAGTCCCACCTCCAGTCCCCGCTCCGCCAGCCACGCCCGCCACCGCCGAGCCGTCCATCGGGAGCAGGGCGACACTGTCGCCCACCCGCACGGTTCCGCGCTCGATGCGCCCGATGCCGAGACGCCCCAGATACGGGGAGTAGTCGATGGTGGAGATCAGCATCTGAAAGGTTCCGGTCGCATCGCGTGGAGGCGGCGGAACGTATGAGACGATGGCGTCGAACAGCGGCGCGAGATCCACGGGCGTGTTCGCGAGATCCAGCGTCGCCACCCCTTCGCGGGCCGACGCGTAGACGACAGGCGCGTCGAGCTGCGCTTCACCAGCCTCGAGCTCGATGAACAGGTCGAGAACCTGGTCGTGTACCCGCATAGGATCCGCGCCCGGACGATCGATCTTGTTGATCACCACGATCGGCGTGCGGCCCAATTCGAGCGCTTTACGCAGCACGAATCGCGTCTGCGGCATCGGACCGTCGAACGCGTCCACCACGAGCAGCACGCCGTCCACCATGCGAAGGATGCGCTCGACCTCACCGCCGAAATCGGAGTGGCCCGGCGTGTCGACGATGTTGATTTTGGTGCCGTGCCACCGGACCGAAGTGTTCTTCGCGAGGATCGTGATCCCGCGTTCGCGCTCCAGGGGATTGGAGTCCATCACCCGCTCTTCGACGACCTGATTTTCGCGGAATGCCCCAGCCTGCCGGAGCATTTTGTCTACCAGGGTGGTCTTGCCGTGATCGACGTGCGCGATGATCGCAATATTCCTGATTTCCATGACCTGGGAAACCTAATCGATTGCCATCTCGATTCTTACGGCGAGTCCTGAGGTCTAAGATCTCAGGTCCTCCCGGTTCTCTGTTACCAGGTTTAGAGCGCTCAGATAGGTGCAGAGGGCAGCAGTTCGAAACATTGGTGTCGCTGAACGTTCTCTACACCTATCTGGACCGCTCTACACCCCCAAACAGAGAACTGGGAGGACCTCAGCACGTTACTCACGTCTGGATGGGTCCTAAACTGTCGAGCATGCCATGTTTTGTGATGAGGTCGTCTGGGGTGAATTCCCTCTTGCAAATACAAATGTTGGCGCGCACAATGCGGCTAGCAGTGGTTGACAACTCCAGCGGAGGTAAGCGCCCATGAATCATTCACACGACCCCGCGCTTGAGGACTACCCCCACGGTCGAGGCTACGGCCACGACTACATGCGCGGAGGCGAAGTGCTCGGAGGGTATGGGTATGCCGAGCGCGAGGAGTACGAGAAACGACGCGGAGAGCTCCAGGCCTCGGACAGTGAGTCCGGCCAGACGGATACGGAGGAGTCACGAACCTAGCGCACAGTGCGATAAATCGCGCTGCTGCGCTCCCCAGAAACCCAAAGCAAAGCGGCGCGCGGACGAATCCGCGTGCCGCTCCCGTTTTTGGCCCTTTATCTCTTCGCGGCCACCGGTTTCCCGCCAGCTCCGGGTTTAGCTCCAGCGGGTGCGGCCGTGCCTGCCGCCGGGGGGGCCGCCGCCGCTTGGCTCTGATCACTCTCGGCGAAGCTGACGTCGAGATTCCGGGCCTTGAGCATGGCCACGAAGCCCGGCTTCTCGACTGCCTTCATGTAGGCTTCCTTCGGCTCGACGTCGCCGGAATCCACGTAGGCGATCAGCGCGTCGTTCAGCGTGACCATGCCGAGCCGCTTCGAGGTCTGGAGCACCGAGTTGATCTGATACGTCTTTCCTTCACGAATCAGGTTCGTGATGGACGGCATCGTCAGCAGGATCTCGCGGGCCGCGACACGCCCACCACCGATTTTCTTGCACAGTGTCTGCGAGATGACGCCCTTGAGCGATTCCGCCAGCATCACGCGAATCTGCTCCTGCCGGTCCGCCGGAAACTGATCGATGATGCGATCGACGGTCCCTGCCGCGGTCGTCGTGTGCAGCGTTCCGAAGACCAGGTGCCCGGTCTCGGCGGTCTCGATCGCGATGGAGACGGTTTCGAGGTCTCGCATTTCCCCCACGAGAATGATGTCCGGATCTTCGCGGAGGGCCGCTCGCAGAGCCGACTTGAAGGACTTCGTATGCACGCCGACCTGCCGCTGCGTGATGATGCAGGCCTTGTTGGGATGCACGAATTCGATGGGGTCTTCGATGGTGATGACGTGATCGCTGCGCGCGCGGTTCACGAGGTCGATGAGCGCGCACAACGTCGTTGATTTGCCGGAGCCCGTGGGACCGGTGACGAGGACCAGGCCCTTCGTGAGGAAGCACAGGCGCTGCACTTCCTCGGTGACTTTCATCTGCTCGACCGTCACGACCTGGGCCGGAATCTGCCGGAACACCGCGACCGCGCCGTTGCGGTCGCGCGCGGCGTTGGCGCGGAAGCGGGCGACGCCCTTGATCTCGTAGGCGTAGTCCGAGTCGTTGTTCTCCTTGAACTCGATCCGGTTCCGCTCGGGCATGATCGACTTGATCATGTTCGAGAGCTGCACGTCGCTGAGGGGTTGATGGCCTTCCATGCGAGCCATCTCGCCATGGTGCCTCAGGATCGGCGGCTCGGTGACGCGGAGGTGCAGGTCCGATGCTCCCTTCTCCACCATCGTCCGCAGCAAGGCATCGAGCGCCGCGCGTGCCTCGTCACTTCCTTCGAATGGCGAAATCACGTCCAGCGCGCTGCCGGTGACTGGCGCGGGCGCGTACCCACTCGCAGCGGTCGTCGCCGCCGGCGGGGGTGGCGGTGGTAGCGCGGCCGGCGCCGGGGCCTCGGGCTGCGCGGCGACACCCTTGGCCGGCGTTTCGGGGGGAAGGTCCACCGCCTTGAATTGGCCGGTCAGCCGCTTGAACTCGGCTTTGTCGTCGATCATGGCGACAACGTGCCACTTGGTTCCGTGCAGCATCGCGCGCACGATGAAGGCGCCGTCGTTGGTCACGTAGGACATGGTCGCCGGTTTATTGGCGTCGAGATTCTTCTGGGCCTCCGTCGAGCCGATTTCCTTCAGCAGCGCGATGATCTGCGGGCCAGTAAGCGGCGTCTTGGTCAGCGGGCGGAGCTGACCTCCGACCTCGACTTTCACGAGATCGCCGTCCTCGAGGACGAGCGAGTCCGCCTTGTTGCTCACCATGGCGGTGAGCAGACGATCGAATTGCGCCATTAAGCGACCTCGCGCACGTGCGCGATTGTGTGCGTGTTCACCAGAAAGACCTGCCGGGCATCCACCACGGGAAGGAAGCGCTCGCGGTACGCGTTCAGGAAGTCCATCAACCTGGGACGATCAGACCGCGACTCGAGAAAAATACTCCCGGTGCAGACGCTTCCGTCGGCCATCGTGATTTCCACGGGTATCCCCAGCGTAGCGACGTCCAGCTCGTCCTCCCCGTGCGCCAACGTCTCGACTCGCGCGACGCTGGACTTGGCAATGAGCATCGTCTGACCGTCCCGTTCCAGGACAAAGAACGGTTCCGCGTCGTTGAGCAGGTCGCCCGGCTCCTCCGGGCGCGAGCGGTAGCGCGAGACCGGCCGCAGGAAGACATCGCCAGTCAGCTGGGTGCCATCGATGAGCAAGACCTTCAGCGGTCGCCGGAGCTTTTCGATGTGGTACTCGCTCATGCCGCCATTGTGTGGGGGAACGGAGCGGGCCGTCAAGGATGGAGATGCTGCTCGTGCTCGAACATTTCGCGACGTTCGATCTGGATCGTGATGTGATGAATGCCCATCTGCCCCATGAGTTGGCACGCGCGCTCGAGGACATCCTGATGCAGCTCGGGCTCGCGCACGATGGCATGGGCGCTCAACGCCACGACGCCGGAAGTCACGGTCCACACGTGCAGGTCGTGGACGGACTCCACTCCGGCAATACCCTGAAGGCCGGCGCGGACCTCGTTGAGCGCGATGTGCGAGGGCGTCGACTCGAGTAGCACGTCCACCGATTCGCGGACCAACTGCCAGGCACCGCGCACGATCAACGCCGTCGTGAGAAGCGACGCGATGGGATCGGCGTGCAGCCATCCCGTCACGGCGATCACGATGGCCGCCGCGATCGTCCCCACGGAGGCGAGCAGGTCGCCGAGGACGTGCAGGTACGCACCGCGGACGTTCAGACTGCTCCTGTTCACCGGATGCAGCATCAGCGCCGCGACGGCGTTGGCGAGCAGGCCGCCGGCCGCCACGACCAGCATGAGCGTACCGCCCACCGGCTCGGGTGTCCGGAGACGCGCCACCGCCTCGATCACGATCCACACCGAAATACCGAGGAGGGTGGCGCCGTTGATGAGCGCGGCGAGAATCTCCCATCGGAGATAGCCGTACGTCTTTTCGGCTGTGACTGGCTGTCGCGAGAACCAGGCGACGAAGAGCGACAGGGCGAGCGCCGCCGCGTCGGTCAGGACGTGACCGGCGTCGGCGAGCAACGCCAGAGAATTGGAGACCCAGCCGCCGATCGCCTCCGCCACCAGTACGACAAGGGTCAGCGCGAGCGCGGCCCGAAGCGCGCGCGTGGATCGCTCGGCTTGCTCCGGATTTGTCTGGTGGTGGTTGGAGCCGTGATGATGCATTAACGACCCTTGCGTCGAGCGTCGTGTGTCAGCGTTTGTCCTGCATCAGAGGCGCTACAAGGTAGGAGAGGGTCGCGCCGGAGTCATCATCTAGTAGCGCGCGCACCTCCCCCATAAGTTAGTGGTCGTGCTCGGCCGCATTGTCGCCATCGTCGTTCTGCTGCTCCTGAACGGCTATTTCGTCGCCGTCGAATTCGCGCTGGTTCGCTCCCGACGTACGCGGCTCGAGTCAATGGCGCGCGGCGGCGATCGACTGGCGCGCATTGCGCTTCGCGGGATCGCCAATCTCGGCCGGATGCTTTCCGCCAGCCAACTGGGGATCACGCTGTCGTCCCTTGGACTGGGAGCGCTGACCGAAGAGACGCTCGCGGAAATTTTCCAGCATTGGCTGACGCAACTGCCCTTCGCCGCGCAGGTTGGGGTACGCGTGGCCGGCGGATCGATCCTCGCGATCACCTTCGTCACATACTTTCACGTGGTGTTCGGCGAGCTCGCGCCCCGAAGCGTGGCGCTCACGCATCCCGAGAAAGTTGCCCGCGTGCTGGCAGGACCGCTCTTCCTGTTCGAGTGGATCATGCGTCCGTTCACCTACGTGCTGAACCACTCCGCCGAACTGGTGTTGCGTGCCTTTGGCCAGAAGCCGATGAACATGGAGGAGACACTGCACTCGCCCGAAGAGCTCCGGATCCTCGTGGAGCAGAGCGAAGAGGGCGGCATGCTGGAGTCGGCGCCCGCGGGGCTGATCGAGGGCGTGTTCGAGTTCTCGGAGAAGAACGCGCGCGAGGTCATGACGCCGCGCACCGGGATCGACGCCCTCGCGGTCGATGCCTCCCTGGACGACACGCTGGCGATGGTGGAGGAGACGCGCCGGTCACGATATCCGGTGTATGAGGAGACCATCGACGACATCATCGGGCTCGTCCTCGCCAAGGACATGATACCAGTTCTCCGAAAGCCGCCCACGGAGTTCAACATCCGCTCGATCATGCGGCCGATTCACGTTGTGCCCGGCTCGCGCGAGGTCGAAGAGGTGTTGGCGGACTTCAAGCGATTGAAGGAGCATCTTGCGATCGTTCTCGACGAGTACGGAGGCACGGCGGGGCTCGTCACCATGGAGGACCTGCTCGAGGAGATCGTCGGCGAGATTCTCGATGAGAAGGACGAGCCTCCCGAGCCTGAGTCGCGCGAGTCGCCCGATCTCGTCCTCATACCCGGCTCGACGAACATCGCTGATCTGAACGAGCGCTTCGCTTTGAGCGTTCCCGACGAGGACTATACGACCATCGGCGGCTACGTCTTCGGCGTGCTCGGGCGCTTGCCGGTTGTGGGCGACCGGGTGACCGCCGGCGGCGCCGTGTTCACGGTTCGCGAGATGGAGGGCCGCCGCATCGAAACGCTGGCCGTCGACCTGCATACGGCGGGGGATCGGAGAGATAAGAAGCGGGAAGGAACTTGAGGGAGCCCTCTCATGGCCTTCTTCGCGGCAGCAACCGATCCAGGTTCGCCAACTGCAGCGCGTTCACTGCCATCACCGTCGCCGCTTGCTTGACGTCGTCCGGGACCGTGTAGTGGAAGAGATCGATCTGCGAATGATGTGTGTAGTCGTAGCCGCGTGACAGCTGGTCGTAATTGAACGCCGGGACGCCGGCGGCAACGAATGGCAGATGGTCCGTGCCCCCTTTCTGTCCCGACCGCACCACGAACGGTCCGAGCGTCGAGATCGAACGCAGCATGCTGGTCCAGAGGTCGTGCAGGTCGTCCCATCCCTGGACCGCCATGGCGGTGATCCGGCCGGTCCCGTTGTCCAGCACGAGCACGGCCTGGAAGTGCGGCATTTCCGCGAGGTGCGCGAGAACGTAATACTGCGACCCCAGGAGCCCCTGCTCCTCACCACTGAACAGAGCGAAGCGAATCGTGCGGCGCGGACGCACGCCGGACGCTTTCAACGCGCCGAGCAAGCGCGCCGCCTCGAGCACGGCGATCGACCCGGTGGCGTTGTCGCTGGCGCCGGTGGCGAGGTCCCACGAATCCAGATGCGCGCCGAGCAGGACGACCTCGTTCGGCAGCTCGCTTCCCCGGATCTCGCCAACGGTGTTCCACTGCACGAGCGTGTCGCGTCCGAAGGTGTTGGTGGCATCGACTTCGACGCGGACGGCCTCGCTGGTCGCCAGCGAACGATGCAGCTCGGTGAATGCCTCATTCGCGATCACGATCTGCGGGTAGGGCGAGATGTCATCGGGTGAACCGCTCATCGTGAGCAGCGCATGGTCCTTCGCGCCATCGAGGATCTCGCCGGCGATGCCCTCCGCCGCGAGCAGCGCGGCCTGGCCGGCAAGAAAAGCGCGCTCCTCCGCCGTTCTCTCCCTGCGCATGGCCCGCCGCAGCGAATCGACTCGCGCGGAGTCTCGGGCGCTCGGCGCGTGGGGATTCGTCCTCGGATACGGAGGCGACAGCATCACCCACGCACCACGCAACTTCCCGGCGAAGCGGCGATCGAAGTCCAACCGCGTCGTCGCGTCCATGAACTTCACGTCGCCCGGTCTCGGGCCGTTCGTTCCGGGAGCCCATGCCCATGAGGCGGCGGCAATCGACCGTTCGTGCGGCGCGAGCAACCGCACGGTGAGCGGGCCGCGCTGCCAGCCGACGCCAAACGGCCAGGGCTCCAGCGTCACGGTATCGGCGCCATACTCGCGCAGCTTTGCCGCCGTCCATTCGTTGGCTCGCCGCATGGCGGCGGATCCGGTGAGTCGAGGCCCGATCACATCGGTGAGATAGCGAAGATCATCCGGGACCCGGCTGCGCTGCATCCCTTCGCTGACGAGAAACGCGATACTCGACGAATCGGCCAGGATGCGCGCGCCGAGCTGCGCGATGCTCGGGGGCGGAGGGGGGCCCGCGGGAGACGGTCTCGCGCTGGGAGTGCCCCGCGAGCACGCCGCGAGGACGGCGGCCAGGACGGCGGCCAGGACGGCCGCGACAACCGCGCGGCGGAGACTCATGCGAGACCGATGTCCTGCGTCGCGCGTCATCGAAGCGAGCTAGTGGATGGAGGTCCGCGCGCGCGAGTCCTTCTTGATGCTGCGCGCGATGGACGCACACAGCAGCGTGGCCTCGATCATACTGGACGCATTGGCGATGCCGCGCCCGGAGATGTCGAGGGCGGTGCCGTGATCCGGAGAGCAGCGGGGGAACGGGAGACCCAACGTCACGTTCACCGCGCGGCCGAACGCGGCCACTTTGATCGCGGTCATGCCGACGTCGTGGTAGGGCGCGATCACGGCGTCGAACTCGCCGCGCAGGGCGCGCACGAAGACGGTGTCGGCGGGAAACGGTCCCGACAGGTTGGCCTCGCGCGCCGCGGGCGCGAGCACGTCGTCATCTTCCCGGCCGAAGCGCCCGTGATCGCCACCGTGGGGATTGAGCGCGCACAACGCGATGCGCGGCTCGGCCACATGAAACCACTCGCGCAATGCGCGGCGCGTCGTTGCGGCGATTTCGATGATGCGCTCGCGCGTGAGCGTGCGCGTGACGTCGGCGAGCGGTATGTGCGTAGTGGCGAGAACTACCCTAAGTGCGGAACTCGGCAATGGGCGATTTCCGCCGTCAGCAGACGTCAGCATCATCGCCACCCTCGAGCGAGTCAGGGCCGCGAGCATCTCCGTGTGCCCCGGATAGTCGTAACCCCCGCTGAGCAGGACCGACTTGTCGATGGGGGCCGTCACGATGCCGTCCACGACGCCTTCGCACGCGAGCGACACTGCCCGCTCGATCGCGGCGCCGGCCATCTTGCCGGCGAGGGCGGGCTCCGCGCCCGCGCGCCAGGTGCCGACTGACTCCGTGACGTCCACTTCCGTCCCAGCCGGTCCGACCAGTACAAGCGTTGCATCGCGGGACGCCCGTCCGTCGCGCAGCATCTTCGCGACGATCTCCGGGCCGATACCGCGCGGATCGCCGAGCGTGACGGCGAGGCGCGGCCTTGTCACGGTCGTACTGGCCTGTCGGCGCGGGGGGACGCGTCGAGCCGGACCGCGACGTAAATCTCTTTCCGCAGTGCGTCGAGGAATCGGCGAATCGAACCCTCTTCGACGAGCTGCTGCCGCACGCGCTCGCGCAAATCGCTCAGCGTGTACTCGCCTCCCTCGTCAACCGTCGCGAGCTGCGCGACGACGAATTTCGGGTGGCCCGCAAGGCCGGGAATCTCGAACACGGCGATGTCGTTCGGCCCTTTGCCTTCGAACGCGGCCTTATATGACGGCGGTAGAGAATCGCGGGTGACCGGCGTGAGAATGCTGGTCTCCTCGAGGGGATCGTGGTGACGTTTGACGAGCGTATCGAAAGGCACGCCGGCGCTCCACGCTTTCGCGACGCTATCCGCCTCGGCACGCGCGCGCGCGTCGTCCAGCGAATCGATCACGGGCTGAATGAGGATGTGCCTCGCCTTGACCTCGCCCGGCTGCACGCGGTCCACGCGAATGATGTGGTAGCCGTGCACCGTCTCGACGACGGGACTGAGATTGCCCGGGCGAATCCCGAACATCCACTTCTCGAACTCGGGCACCATTCTGCCGCGCCGGTTCCAGCCCAGGTCGCCGCCCTGTTCCCGCGACGCGGAGTCAGCCGATTCGCGCTTGGCCACGCGCTCGAATTCAGATCCTCTGTTGATCTCGGCGAGAAGCGACTCGGCTTTCGCCCGCGCGACCTCGCGCGCCGCCGCGCCAGGGCGCGGCGCGACGATGATCTGCCGGAACGTCACGGTCGCGGGCCGCCGCGGAAGCTGAGCGCGCGACCGGTTGAAGGCTTCCTCGACCTCCGCCTGGGTGACGTTCACCGGCGGGATCTTTCCGTCGACGCGCAACTTGTCGATGACGCGCCGCTGCAGCTCGCCACGACGCATCTGGTCCATGAGAAACCGGCGGTACTCCTCCGGGCTGCCGAGGCCCGCTTTCACCAGCTCGGCGCGAAACTCGGCGTCGCTGTTGAATCGCGAGCGAATCTCACGCAGCTGGCGATCGACATTCGGCGTGAGGTCTTGATCCAGCACTTCGACTTTGAGCTGCTCTGCCTTCTGCACCAACGCCTCTTCGTCGATCAGCTGGTTGACGACATCGAGCGCCAGCTTGTCGAACTCGGCCTCATTCGCGGGCGGCGTGAACCCGGGCTGCTGACGCATCAACAGCATCCGCTCCTGGATGTCGTACTGCGTGATGGGTTGATCGCCCACCACCGCCACGATGCGGTCGAGCTCAACGACGGTCGTGTCGCGCGCCGGCGGCGGCGGGGG
>JBBDXZ010000068.1:1422-5077 GCA_040902075.1 Gemmatimonadaceae bacterium | reverse complement strand
ACCGTGTGCCGGATCTGAGCGCGCACTCCCTCGGACTCCGCGGTGATCGTGACGGGGCCCGAGCGATGCGCGGTGGCGTTCCCGAAACGGTCCACGCTGGCGATGCGCTCATCGGAGCTGCGCCAGCTGATCGTCGCGCCTCGGCGCTCGCTGCTGTCGGCGTGCAGCGCGCGAGCGCTGTGGGCGAGTGTGACGCCGGTGTAGAGCCGTCCGGGCTCAGGGATTATCGCGACGCGCATGACCGGCGGCCATGTGACCGTGATCGGCACGCGCACGACGACCGGCGTCGTGCCCGGAGGGCCCGACGCGGACGCGACGATCTCGAACCGGCCGGCGCGCAGCCCTTTCACCTGGCCGTTGGAGACCATCACGGAGCTCCGCGGTCCGGAGACGCGGACGCGCGCGTTGCGCAGCTCGTTCCCCTGCGCGTCGAACGCGGTCACCGTGATCGGGACGAAGTCACCCGCCCTGACGGTGAGGCTCGTGGGCTCGACCACCAGCCGAGCGACGGCGGTATCGGTGCGCGGGACGTCGCCCCGCTGTTCCTGCGCGGCAAGCGTCGCTGTCAGCGATAAAAGCAGCGCGACCGTGACGAGTCGCGCGTCCATTGTTACGTTCACAGGAGACTCCGGGTGGATGCTGAGGATATTGATGATGGACGCGAGCGCGCTGCTTTTCAACCAGGGAACACATTTGGACCGCAGAGGAACAGCTCTGCGGTTAATTGGTTTGCTTGTGCTTGCGCCACCAGCTATCGCGCAGCAGCCACAATCGAAGCCAAGCCACGATTACTGGGTTTACGTGGGGGCTGAGTCCGCGGACCTGATCCATCGCGTCCGCTTCGGCCCTGGTGGGGCTGTCGTGGAGAAAACGATTCCCGTGGGCGAGTCAGCCGTGGAAATGGAAGGACCGCACGGCCTCCAGATCTCCCGGGATGGAAAGTACCTGCACATGACGACGGGGCACGGCTCTCCCGACGGGAAGTACTGGAAATACGAGCTCGGGCCGGACACACTGGTCGGTCACGGCACGTTCCTCGGCTTTTTCCCGGCGTCGCTGGACGTGACGCCCGACGGACTCTACGCCTTCGTCGTGAACTTCAACCTGCACGGCGAGATGGTGCCGTCGTCGGTCTCCGTGGTGTTCACGCCGTCCAATACCGAGGTGGCGCGCGTCACGACGTGCGTCATGCCGCACGGAAGCCGCATCGAGTCGAGCGGCGCGCTGCAGTATTCGACGTGCATGATGGACGACCAGGTCGTCGAAATCGACACGCGCACCTTTCAGGTATCGCGGCGCTTTGGGCTGGGCAAGACCAACGCCGGACCGATCGCGGCGACGGCGGATTCCGGTGGACACGCTCAGCACATCGCACCCGGACAGAAGATGACGGCGACTTGCTCGCCGACGTGGGCGCAGCCCTCCGCGGATGGCAAAAAGATCTTCGTGGCCTGCAACAAGTTGGACGAGATCGTGGAAATCGATCGCGACACATGGGCCGTGACGCGCCGGATGGCCACCGGTCGCGGTCCATATAATCTCGGCACAACTCCCGACGGCAAGCTGCTTGTGGTTTCACTCAAGCAGGGAGGAGAAGTGCAGGTGTTCGATTTAACGTTGGGACGCAGTGTGATGCGCGAGAAGAGCTCCACTACTGTCGCCCATGGTGTGGCGATCAGCCCTGATTCGCGTTACGCGTTCGTCAGCAACGAGGGTGTTGGCGCGCAGCCCGGCAAGGTGGACATCTACGATCTGCGCGCGCTGATACGAGTCGCGTCTGTCGACGTCGGCCAGCAGGCGAGCGGCATCGCATTCTGGAAGAGCCAGCCTGCTATCGCGCGCTAAAAAACGACGCGCCACTCGGTGCGCTACGGGTGTGCAGTTGGTCGCGCCCGCCACCATAAGTATGCGGGAAGTCCCAAGACCGTGATGCCGAGCCCGATCATGGACTGTCTCGGTTGCGAGATGATCGTGTTCCCCACGATAACCAACGCAGAAAGAACAAACAGCACTGGTGTGACGGGGTACCCAGGCGTCCGAAATGGCCGCACGGCATTCGGCTCGCGCCGGCGATACACGAAGATCGCGAGCGCGGCGAGCGCGAACCACACCCACGACATGAACACGACGTACGTCAATAGCTGCTCGAAGCTGCCCGAGATCACCAAGACCGCCGCCCACAGCGCCGTGCCGACGATCGCCGCCGCCGGCGTTCCGAATCGCGGATGCACCTCGGCGAGACGCGCAAAGAAAAGCCGGTCGCGCGCCATGGCGTAAAACAGGCGCGGCAGCGTCAGCGTGAGTCCATTCGAGGCGCTGAAGATCGAGACGAGAATGACCGCGGCGAGCACGTGGGCCGCCCACGGCCCAATCACCGCGCTGGCCGCGTCCGACGCGACGCGATCGCTCTGAGCGACGCCTGAAATACCGAGCGCGCTGAAATACCCGATGTTGGCGATGACGTAGATGCCGATCAGGAGCAATGTGCCGATCACGATGCCGCGGCCGAACGTCTTCTGTGGATCTACCGCTTCGCCGGCCGAGAAGGTGACGTACTGCCACCCTTCGTAGGCCCAGAGAACGCCGATCATCGCCGTGACGCCCCCAGTCAGCGTCGAGAACGAGAAGCTGTCCGGCCACCACTGTTGCGGTGGAAGGTCCGGACTCGCCACGATCAACACGATCGACAACAGAACGATCACGCCGGCCTTGAGCGCGGTGGCGATCCCCTGGACGTCGGCGCTCTGCCGCGTGCCGCGAATGTTGAGTGCCGCGACAAGCGCGATCATCGCCACGGACACGAGCTTGGTGGCGAGCGGTGACAGCGGGACGAACACGCTCACGTAGCGGGGGAACGCCGCGCCGAGTGTCGCGAGCGATCCGGCGCCAATGACGAGGAACATCGTCCACCCGAAGAGGAAAGCGAGCAGCGGGCCGAACGCGTCTCTCAGATAGATGTAGAGCCCACCGGACGCCGGACGCGACGCTCCGAGCTCGGCGAAGGTAAGCGCGCCGAGCAGCGACAGCACGCCCCCGATGACCCAGACCGCGAGTGCGACGCCGCCAGAACCGGCATCGCGAACGACGCCCCCAGGCGTGAGAAAGATCCCGGAGCCGATCACGGTGCCGACGACGATGAAGATCAGATCGCGCTGTGACAGCGTCCGGCGGAGCTGGTTGGTCATGGGGATAAGGTGGTGGGTGGTAGGTGGTGGGTGGTAGGTGGTAGGTCGCGCCCTATCACCTACCATCTATCACCTACCACCTACCACTTAGCTCACTTGACTGTCACTTTAGTTATATCTAAACTAAAATCATGGAAACCTCGGTGTTGGCGGCCATCGCGTCCCCGCGACGCCAGGAGATTTTGCGGCTCGTATGGGACCAGGAGCGGAATGCCGGGGCTATCCATCGGGCGATGCCCGACGTCACCTTCGGGGCGGTATCGCTGCAACTCCGAACGCTGACCCAGGCCGGACTCGTACAATCCCGCGCGGAGGGTAAGCACCGGTTTTACCGGGCGCGCCGGGATGCGTTCGGGCCCCTGGCCCAAGCACTCGTAACCATGTGGAATGATGCGCTGTGGCGGCTCAAGCTGGCCGCCGAGCTCGAACAAACGCGCCGGGGCCCGCAGCCCCGGCGCCGGCCCGCCAGG
>JBBDXZ010000068.1:0-1412 GCA_040902075.1 Gemmatimonadaceae bacterium | reverse complement strand
CCCCCCCCCCCCCCCCCCCCCCCCCCCCGGCCCGCCAGGAAGCGGAGGGGAACGTGAACGCCATTGCAACGTTAGCCCACACACTCGCTCGCACCGTCGTGATCAACGCCACGCCGGAGACCGTTTTTCGATTCTTCACCGACACTCCGCGATGGGCAAAGTGGTGGGGAGCCGGCTCAACGATCGACGCGCGGCCGGGCGGCCAACTCTACATCGTTCATCCCGGTGGAGTGGAATCTCGCGGTGAGGTGCTCGAAGTCGACGCGCCGAAGCGTCTCGTGTTCACTTACGGCTTCGTCAGCGGGCAACCGATCCCGGTCGGTAGCTCCCGCGTCACTATCGTTCTCGAGCCGCATCGCGCGGGTACCCAGCTCGAGCTCACTCACGAGCTGGCGGACGCCGCGGCCCGGGACGAGCACGTTCAAGGCTGGCGCTTCCAGCTGTCGCTATTCGCGAACGTCGTCGCCGACGAGGTCACCGCGAACGCGGCCAAATACATCGACCTGTGGTTCGAGGCGTGGGCCGAGCCCGACGTCATCGCGCGCAAGACGATGCTCACCGAGATCGTCGTTCCTGAGGTGCGCATGCAGGATCGCTTCAGCAACCTCGATGGCGTTGACGATCTCATGCCGCACATCTCGGCCTCCCAGCGGTTCATGCCGGGCATGCGGATGCGCCGAGCGGGCGAGCTCCGTCACTGTCAGGGCATGGTGCTCGCCGACTGGACCGTGGCTGGGCTCGACGGCAAGAATCGCGGGAACGGCACCAACGTCTTCGTGTTCGGCCCCACCGGCCGGATCGAGTGGGTGACGGGGTTCTGGTCGCCACCTCCCGCAGCGGCTACCGGGCGGTAGCGGCGCGGTAGGCGACGACGATTGGGCCATCACGGCCCGGGCGCGTAATGGGCCATACGCGGAGCGTATGTTCGCCCATCTTCAGCGGTATACCGCGCGTCGGCAGTTCGTTCATCAAATCCCCGCCGCGGACGAACGTCCCGGCCGGTATCGAGTCGAGTGCCGCGCGCGCGCCGGCGCCGAACACGAGTGGGAGCGTGGCGCGCACCACGCCCTCGAACTTCCAGTCGAAGCGGGTGCGAAGCGTTTCCGTGTCGAAGTTCACGGTCACCTGCGGTCCTTCGCGCACCGCGAACATGCTGTCGCCCAGCTCGCGCCGTCCCTCGGCAATGCTTGGAAGGATCGGGGGCCCCGGGGGCCCCGGGAGCGCCGGGGGCGATGTGGGCGCTCGCACGCGCGCGGCGCCGAGCGCTACCTTCGTGATGGAGCCGCTGACCGAGTCAGACCGGTCCGGTGAGCGGGACTCGGGCGCGATGACCCCCCAGCCGCCGATGATCAGCGCGATTGCCACCCCAATGCCCAGGACAGCCAGGCCCCCGCGGGCCGCCATCCGGTAGC
>JBBDXZ010000067.1:0-33423 GCA_040902075.1 Gemmatimonadaceae bacterium | reverse complement strand
CCCGTCTTTCACGCGCGCGATCGCGTAATGGCTGTGCGCGCCGCGGTTCCTCGGGTCCAGCTGCCACGGCGCGAACACGAAGGGGATGTACAGGTCTACGTCGGCCGGAAACTTCAACGACGGAGGCGCAACGCCCGCGACCGTGTAGACCTCACCGTCGAGCCGTATCTGCTGTCCGACGATGCTCGGGTCCGCACCGTAGAGGGTGCGCCAGAGGCCGTCGCCGAGCACCACCACCCGCGGCGCGCCGTCTTTGTCCTCACCGACGGTGAAATTGCGACCGCGCTGTGCCGTGACGCCCAGCAAGTCGAGGAACTGGGCACCCACCTGCGCGGCGCGAACGCGAGCCGGCTCGGAGCCGTTGCTCGTGACGTTCATCGTCCGCGTATCGATCGCGGCCATGCCGACGAAGCTTTTGCTCTGGTCGCGATAGTCGATGAAGTCCGGCGTCGACATCGGATTTGTCTGAGACTCGCGCCCCGTCGAAGCGACGAAGACGAGCTGCTCCGGATTCTGGAACGGCAGCGGCTTGAGGAGCACGCCGTTGACGATGCTGAAGATCGCCGTGGTCGCGCCGATTGCGAGCGCGAGCGTGGCGACGACGACGAAGGTGAATCCGGGCGCGTGCAACAGCTTGCGGGCGGCGTAACGAAGGTCCTGGAGGAGCGTGTCCATGGTGGCGCTGGGGAGACGGGATGCTCATGCTGTCGGGAGACGGGCCGCTTATAGGGAAGACGCGTGCCTTCTCACGCCATAGCCAACCTGTTCTGTGACAGCGACTTGTGCGCTTTACACGAGGCCGGCTTACTCGTCTCGGTGTTCGATTTTGGGAATCACGTTCCGCCATCGAACGACTCTCGGGCCTCCGGAGTTGACTGTCGCGGACTAGGCAGCGCAGGTTCCGCATCTCGTGAACAACGTTCTTGCGGTCATCCTTGGCGGTGGCGCCGGCACGCGGCTCTTCCCTCTCACGCGTGACCGCGCAAAACCGGCGGTCCCACTCGCCGGAAAGTATCGCCTGGTCGACGTGCCGATCTCCAACTGCATCAATTCGGACCTCGACCGGATCTTCGTCATCACGCAGTTCAACTCGGCGAGTCTCAACAAGCACATCGCTCGAGCGTACGACTTCGATCGCTTCCGGAGCGGGTTCGTCACGATCCTCGCGGCGGAGCAAACGCCTACCTCAGAGAACTGGTATCAGGGCACCGCCGACGCGGTTCGCCAGTCCCGCGCACACCTTCAGAGCGTCACGCACGATCAGGTGATCATTCTCTCAGGCGATCAGCTCTACAGCATGGATTATCGCCTGATGCTGCGGAATCACGAGGAGCAGGCCGCGGAGATAACCGTCGCGGCAACGCCGGTGATCGCCGAGGACGCACCCGGGTTCGGTATTCTCAAGACGGACGAGCAGCAACGCATCACGGAGTTCTACGAGAAGCCCAAGCGCCAGGATCTCGCCGGTAAGGAGAGTCCGGCTTCGCCGGAGATGGCCGCGGCGGGACGCATCTACCTCGCGTCCATGGGTATTTACGTCTTCAACGCGAGCGTGCTTTACGAAGTTCTCGACGGCCATCCCGACGACCACGATTTCGGCAAGGCGGTGATTCCGCGCGCGATTCACGAGCGCCGCGTGTTCGCGTATCCGTTCTCCGGCTACTGGAACGACATCGGGACCGTGCGCTCGTTCTTCGATACGAGCATCATGCTCGCGCAGCCGTACCCGGCGTTCAATCTCTACCAGGCGAACATGCCTCTGTACACGGACGCATGGACGTTGCCGCCGGCCAAGGTCACGCGCTCGCGTTTGGAGAACACGCTCGTGGGCGAGGGAAGCGTGATCGTCGATAGCGACATCTCCGACTCGGTCATCGGAATCCGGTCGTTCATCGACCGTGGCGCGCGCATCAACCGGACCGTGCTGATGGGTGCCGACTACTTTCGCTGGCAGGAGTCGGACACGCGCAGTGGGTTACCGGGACCCGACTACCCGGGGATCGGCAAGGAGACCCGCATCGAGAACGCCATCATCGACAAGAACGCATCTATTGGCAATCGGTGCGTCGTTACGAACGAAAGCGGAATTCAGGAAGGAGAGGGACCAGGCTTCTACATCCGTGACGGCATCGTCGTCGTGGTGAAAAACGCCGACATCCCCGACGGGACCATCATTTAGGCCGGTTCCCGGTTCCCGGTTCCCTGTTCCCCGCCCTTTCCGTGCGCATCACTCTCCTCACAAATGAGTACCCGCCAAACGTGTATGGCGGCGCCGGCGTACACGTGGAATATCTCTCGCGCGAGCTCGCGCGCGCAGAGGACGGCGCCCATCACGTGGATGTCCTGTGCTTTGGAGACCAGCACGAGACGCGCGGCAATCTTCGCGTGCGGGGCATCGCGGCGCCCGAGCCCGTTCCGGCGCAGGACCCCCGACACGCGCGCCTGCTCGACGCGCTCGGACGAAACCTCGCGATGGTTGGCGCCGCCGAGGCGCCTGATATCGTCCATTGCCATACCTGGTACTCGCATCTCGCGGGATGCCTCACGCGTCCGTTCACCGGCGCGCGGCTGGTGCTGACGACGCATTCGCTCGAGCCGCATCGTCCATGGAAAGTCGAGCAGCTGGGGACGGCGTATCACGCGACGCTGTGGATTGAAAGGACCGCCTATCAGAATGCCGACGGCGTCATCGCCGTGTCGAAGGCGATGAAGCAGGACGTGCAGACGCTCTATGGCGTGCCGCCGGAGCGAGTGGCCGTGATCCACAACGGCATCGACCCGGACGAGTATCGCCCTCGCGAGGCTCCCGCGACGCTCCGTCGACTCGGCGTGGATCCCGAGATCCCGATCGTGCTGTTCGTCGGCAGAATCACCCGCCAAAAGGGAATCCTGCACTTGGTGCGAGCGATACGACACCTCCAGCCTGGCGTGCAGGTCGTGCTCTGCGCCGGCGCCCCCGATACGCCGGAGATTGCCAAGGAGATGACGACACTGGTGGGCGACGCGAAGCGCCAAAGCTCCGCCGAGGTGATCTGGATTCCGGAGATGCTCCCGAAGGAAGACGTCATTGCGCTCTATTCGCACGCGGCGGTTTTCGTCTGTCCATCGGTGTACGAGCCATTCGGCATCATCAACCTCGAAGCAATGGCGTGTGAGACGCCGGTCGTCGCGGCCGCGGTGGGCGGGATCCCGGAGGTCGTCGTTCCGAATGAAACGGGACTGCTCGTGCCGTTCGAGTCGGAAGATGGCGATTCTCCGGAGCCGCGCGATCCCGACGGCTACTCGCGCGCGCTCGCAACCGCGATCAACGAGTTGCTGCGCTCGCCGGAGCGGCGCCTGGCAATGGGACGAGCCGCGCGCGAGCGCGTCGTTCAGGAATTCAGCTGGCGTCACATCGCGATGGTCACGCTCGATTTCTATCGAGACCTGCTCGCCAGACGAGGAGCCTGATCGTCATCCCGACCCTACCCGCGTCAGCTTACCGCAAGGAGCGCCACTCCAAGCGCGATCGCGCCCGCCGCGGCGAGCCGGCGAACGACGTCACCCTCAGCCAGGAATCGCGAACCCAGGGCTGCCCCAATGAGAATGCTGGTCTCGCGCAGGGGCGCCACGCGCGTGACTGGCGCGAGGGCCAGCGCCGTGAGAAAGAGGATGTACGACGCCGAGCCCAGCATCGCTCCAGCGACCGCGGTCACTTTATGCGCTCGCCATGTCGCGGCGAGGCGGGCGCGATTGCTCACCGCCGCGGGAGTGACCAGGAGGAGAATGGAAAGGCTGAGCGCCCATTCGAGAAACACCGGCGGCATCGCCAGGTCCGCGACGAGGTACTTATCCCACACGGTGTAGATGCCGATGAAGGCGCCGATGAGCAGCCCGTAACGCACGGATGATGCTCGAGCGCGATTGACAGCGGCATCGGCGTGCGCTGTCTCGAAGGCCAGCATCGCGGCGCCACCCGCCACGCACAGGACGCCGATGATTGCCCCGACCGACGGTTGCTCTTTCAGCATCACGACTGCCGCGATTCCGGCGAGCACCGGGCCCGATCCACGCGCGATGGGATAGACCACCGACAGGTGGCCGACGCGATAGCCCTGCTGGAGCACCAGAAAGTAGATCGTGTGAATGACGGCACTCCCCGCGAGGAAAGCGCCGGCGCGCGCGTCGAGCGCCACATGGCCCGCCGCCATCAAATAAAAGGCCACCGGCGCAAGCACGAGGACAGACGGCAGCGTGAACAGCCACGTGAAGGTCGCGCCGGAGGCGCCGGACCGTTTGACGAGGAAGTTCCACACGGCGTGCAGGACCGCCGAGGCCAGCGCCAGTCCGATCGCCAGGCCGGTCATCCGCGGTCGTTATCGCGTCTTGCTCGCTAGCAATTCGTCGTCTGTTGCTTCTCGACGAAAACCACTTCTCCCTCTCGAAGGGGGGCGCGGACACCCGCCAGGGGTGCCGTCACCGCGTTGGTCACGAAGCAGTTTGACCCTGGAGACCGTTCCTCCACGGTCGCGTAGACCCGTCCGCTGGCTTCGTGTACCGCTTTAAACTCGATGCTGTAGCCGCCCGTTGACCGGCCTCCCATGGCCGCGAGGATGATCATCTCGTTTGCGAAGTCGACGGCCGGCACTGGTGGCGTGGGCGAGCGGCCTTCCATGATCTCGGCCCACGTACTCGCCCATGTGCTGGCGTCGCGGATGACCAGACGCTCGCGCGTGGAGATTCCGCTGTAATGCTCGACCACGAGCAATTCCGGCAGCTTCTGCATCTGTAGCGCACTGGCGTCTTTGGGAATCACAGGCCCGCCGGTGTTGCCGCAGCCGATCGCGACGATCGCGCACGCCGCGACAAACAAAGGAGATGAGTCCCTCATACCAACCAAACCTCTCAATCCGAAACTGGCGTCACCTTCTTCGAGTGCTTGTTGAACCACTCGCGCAGGTAGAGTTGCGTGCGAATGAAGTTGGACGGCTTAGAGCCCGTCCCATGCCACTCTTCATTGAAGCGGATCATCGCGGTCGGCACTTTGAGCACCTTGAGGGCCTCGTAGAACTCTTCCGTCTGCGAGATCGGGGTCCGCAGATCGTTCACCCCCGTCATGAGCATCGTGGGGGTCTTGACGTTGCCGACGTACATCAGCGGCGAGCGGCGAAGATGCTCGGCGGGATCTTCCCACGGCAGCTTGTCGAAGTTCCGGTACCACGTCGAACCGTCCGTCGTGCCCACGAAGCTCATCCAGTTGATCACCGGGCAGTTGGCCGACGCCGCCGCGAAACGCGTGGTGTGCCCGACGATCCACGCGGTGAGCACGCCGCCGCCGCTGCAGCCGTAGACGTACATGTTCTGCGTGTCGACATACCCCTTCGCGACCACGGCGTCGACGCCCGCCATCAGATCATCGTAGTCCTTGCCGGGATACGCGCGCTTGATGGCGTTGCCGAACGCGCTGCCATAGCCGGTGCTGCCGCGTGGATTGGTGTACAGCACGACGTAGCCATTGGCCGCGTGATCCTGCCAGCCGAAGTTGAAACCGACGTTGTACATCGAGTGCGGTCCGCCATGGATGGAGAGCATGAGCGGATACTTCTTCGCGGCGTCGAAGTCCGGCGGCTTGATCACCCAGCCCTGAATCTTCCAGCCGTCGGCGCCTGTGAACCAAAGCTCCTCGACCGCTCCGAGCTTCTTGCGCGCCAGCACGTCACCGTTGACGTCGGTGAGCTGCTTCAGCTCCGCCGGACGGCGAACGTTGAAGGTCACAATGTCCGGCGGCCTGCGAGCATTCGTCAGCACGCCGACCGCGTTGCCGGTCGCCGTGATCTCGTCGACGGTCAGCACATGCGCGCCGCTCGTGACCGGTCTGACGTCCCCGCGCAGCGTCGCGAAGTAGAGGTTTTGCGATCCCCGGTCCTGCACCGTGAAGTACACGCCGCTCCCGTCCTTCGCCCACTTCAAACCGCCGGGCGAACGATCGAGCGATCCGGTGACGACGCGCGTGCCGGAACCGTCGGCGTTCATGACGTACATACGCGAGTCCACCCAGGTGTCGTCCGTCCAATCGTAGCCGGTGTAGGCGACGAGCTTGCCGTCGGGCGAGACGGCGGGGCCATTGTCGGGGCCCTTCCGCGTCGTGAGCTGCCGCACCGCGCCGGTCTCGAGGTCGGCGGCGTAGATGTCCGATTCGCGCCAGGCGTAGTCGCCGTCTTCGGTCCGGGGACCCGACGAGAAGAACACCGTCTTGCCATCCGGCGCGAGGTCGATGGCGCTGATGCCGTACTCGCCTTCGGTGATCTGGCGGGGCGTACCGCCGTCCGCGGTGACGATGAAGAGGTGCGAGACCGAGTCGCTCGTGAAACCCGTGCGATCCCGGCGGTAATTCAGCCTCTCGACGATGCGCGGCGCGGCGGTCCATGTGGCATTGCGCGGACGCATCGCGCTGACCTGGCTCTCCACGCGCCAGCTGCCCCGGTCGCGCCCCGGCACATTCATGCGGAACAGGATCGCCTTGCCGTCGGGCAGCCAGGTGAGGTCCGACGGCGTTTCCGTGAGATGCGTGATCTGCGTCGCCGGTCCGTCCACATCCATCCACTTCACGAAGATCTGCGTGCCGCGAGGCTCGCCCGTTGCGACGTAGGCGATTCGCGTGCCGTCGGGCGACCAGCGCGCGGCCGATCCGTTGAGTAGCGCGCGCGCGCGCGAACCGTCGGCGTTCATGATCCAGAGCGACGACTCCCACTTGTCGCTGAGCTTGTCGATCCAGCGGCGGGTGAAGACGATCTGGCGGCCATCGGGGGAAAACGACGGCGCCTGAACGCCTTCCCACTCGAGATAGTCGGCGAGCGTCAGTCGATCGGAGGGACGCTGTCCCCGCGCCGCATCGACGGCAACGAACAGGAGTGCGAGGGCTAGGCAAGACGCGCGGACATGCATGGCGTCACTCCGGTGACGAGGTGTGGCGATGGCTGGATTATGGGGTCAGCGAGAGTATGCCGCCCCGCCATCGCGCGAGCAAGTCTCGGCATGGAAACTCGCCAGCCGGGTATACGCGACTCTAGATTGCAGGCGTGACGAGTCCCACGAGCGACGTCCCCGCCACGCCCTTGACGGCGGCCGCCGCGTCGGTTGTCCCTCCGCCAGCTGCTCCGCCTGCCGCGCGCCGGTACGACCGCTCCATCGTCGAGGGACCGTTGCGTGCCGCGGTCTGGAAGATCGCGTGGCCCACGATGCTCACGAACATCATCGGCGGGCTCCAAGGGATCATCGACCACGCGCTGGTCGGCAACTTCGTCGGGTACACGGGCAACGCGGCGATTGGCGTGGCCTGGCAAATCTTCATCATCGTCATCGTGTTCATCATGTCGCTGTTCACGGGCATGAGCGTGCTGGTCGCGCGGTTCGCGGGAGCGGGCGACGAGGTGAAGGTGGACCGCGTCGTCTATCAGGCGTTCCTGACGGCGATGGGGATTTCCATCGGCATCATGGCACCCATTGGCTACTTCGTATCGCCCTGGCTGCTCGATGTCGTGAATGCCACGCCCGCCGTGAAGGCGGAGGCACTGCCGTTCCTGCGGATCATGTTCCTGTTCAGCAGCGGCATGATGATCTTCTTCATGCTCAGCGGCGCGCTGCGTTCGGCGGGCGATGCGCGCACCCCGATGCAGCTCGGCATTGCGCTGACGATTCTCAACATCGTATTCAACGTCCTCCTGATCCGAGGATTGGGGCCGATTCCCGCGTTCGGCACGAAAGGCGCCGCGATGGGGACGTGCGTCGCGTCCGGGCTCCTGGCCGTGTTCGCGATCGTGAAGCTGTGGCGTGGAGGATGGGTCGTGTCGTTCCCGCGCGGCCACGGGTTCGGTCCGGACTGGACGATCATCAAGTCCCTCTTCCGGTTTGGTCTCCCCACCGGAATCCAGGGCATCGCGATGAACGTGGGCGGCGTGTTCATGCTCGCTTTCATTGGTTCACTCGCGCAGAGCGCGGCGGCCCAGGCGGCGTTCGCCGTCTCGTACTCGCAGCTCTTCTCGCTGATCACCTGGACGTCGGTCGGCCTCATGGGAGCCGCCGCGGCCGTCGCTGGCCAGAACCTCGGCGCCGGTCATCCAGACCGAGCCGATGAGGCGGTCCACGTCGCGGCGCGTTACGGGATCGCGGGCGCGGCGTTCATTGGTGTCTTTTTCATGTTCTTCCCACGGCAGTTGCTCGCGATCTTCGGCATGAACGAACCGGTCGTCGTGGAGATCGGCGTGCAGCTCCTGCGCGTGCTGAGCGTATCGGGCCTTTTCATCGCGGTCGCGCTCACGTACACCGGTGGACTTCAGGGGACGGGAGACACCAAGAGCCCGTTGTACATCTCGATCGTGTCGCAGATCCTCGTACCCCTCGGTATCTGCTTCGTCATTCAGCAAACGAGCACGCTGCAGTCGCTTCACATCTGGCTCGCGATCCTCATCGGCCATGCGACACGATGCGCCCTGAGCGTGATCCGGTTCAATCAGGGGCAGTGGCGTCATATCGCCGTGGATATCCGGCCCTAGGTCAGACCGCTCAGCCAATATCGGCCCAAAAGACGATGCTGCAGCATGTGAGCCCGGCTTCGGCTTTCGCGAGCTCCGATGCATCGACGGAAACCACTTCGTAACCTTCGGATTGAAGCCGCTTTCGCGTCCGGACGGCGGTGGCCGGGCATACCACGGTCTTGCTGACGCAGAGCACGTTCGCAGCATGCGGCTCCATCGCGTCGACCTCGAGGTAAGGGACGGCGAACGCGGCGCCGTCGATCCAGCGCGGGTTGAGTAGCAAGCGCCCATCCGGCAGCGTGCTCACCGCGGACTTGAGGTGCAGACATTCCCTGACGGTGGTGGTTTGGACCGTGTAGCCGAACGGCTGAAGGAATGCGGCAAGCTGCCGCGCCCCGTCCGTGTTGGTGCGACTCGACAGACCCACGTAAATCCGGCGTCCGATCTGTAGAACGTCGCCGCCATCGAGTGTCCCTGGCGCCACGATCTTGGAGAGCGTTCGGTACGCGCCGAGCGTTTTGGCGACGGTCGCCGTCTCACCTCGACGTGACTTGGCCCCGGGTCGCGCGATCACCGCGCACTCGTCAACCACCACGGCGGTATCCTCGACGAACACCGAGTCCGGTAGCGCCGGCTGCACGGGCAAATGCTCCACGCGACAGCCGAGGGAGACCAGCGCGGCTTCATACTGCCGGTGCTGCTCGGTAGCGCGGGCCCAATAGATCGGCTCCCGCTTCAGATGCGTCAGCTCGCACTCCGCGATGCTCGTCGGAACCGGTCGCGTCAGCGCAACGAGCACGAGTCGAGACGGCGACAGCCGCGTCAGCCCCTTGGAACGGGCTCCAGGCGCAATATCGGCGTGGGTCTCCTGTCGCGATCCTCGATGGCAAGGTAGATGAACCCGTCCGGCCCCTGACGCACATCGCGGATTCTTCCCCTGCGCTGCACCAGCGTCTCCTCGTTCACCACTCGGCGTCCTTCCATCGTAAGGCGCACGAGCTGTTCCCCGACCATGCCGCCGGCAAAGACGTTCCCTTTCCACTGCGGAAAGCGGTCGCCCGTGTAGATCATCAGTCCCGACGTTCCGATGGACGGCACCCAGACGTGAATCGGCTGTTCCATCCCCTGGCGCTGGGTGCCGGAATGAATCGCGGCTCCCGTTCGATAGTTCACGCCGAACCCGATGACTGGCCAGCCGTAGTTGTCGTCCGGTCGAATCACGTTGAGCTCGTCGCCGCCTTGCGGTCCGTACTCGGTGGCGAACACGTCGCCTGTTTCAGGGTGAATGGCGAGGCCCTGAACGTTGCGATGCCCATAGCTCCAGATCTCTGGGAGCGCGTCGGCTCGGCCGACGAACGGATTGTCGGCGGGAACTCGGCCGTCGTCATGCAGCCGGATCGTCTTGCCATGGTGGGTCGTGAGGTCCTGCGCCGGATGCGCCTCGAGATTGCCAGCGGGCGGCACCTGACGGTCACCGAGCGTGATGAACAGGAAGCCGTTGCGGTCGAAGGCAAGCCGAGAGCCGTGATGGCCGCGACCGCGCGACCAGACCTTAGCCTCGAAGATCTCTTGCACGTCGGTGAGGCGATCGTTGTCGAAACGCGCGCGCGCGACCGCGGTCGTTCCCTGTAGAGTGTCAGCGCTCGGCTTGGAATAGCTGAGGTAGATCAGTCGGTTCGACGCGAAGGCTGGATGAGGAAGAACCTCGAGGAGACCACCCTGGCCACCGGCTCGGATCTGCGGCAGTCCCGGTACCGGATCAGGAAGAAGTCTGCCGTCGCGGACGATGCGGAGCCGGCCCGGCCGCTCCGTGACGAGCATGTCACCGCCAGCGAGAAAAGCCATGGACCATGGATTCACGAGTCCTTCAGCCACCGTGACCACGCGGTAATCGTGGTGTGCCGAACGTTGTACTTGCGTCTGAGGTGTCGGGCTCACAGCGGGCGTCGAGACGCACGCAACGGCGGCGGCGCTCAGCAGCGCGATTGAATACCGGATCATTGGAAACCTCTGTTACGGGAGACTCAGGTTCGCCAAATCATACAGCGGTTCGCGCGAATTGCGAAGCGCCTCGTGCTAGCGTCCCACCCACCAGGTGGCCTTGACGACGAAGACGTTTACCGGTGGCGCGGACCAGAGCTCGTCGAAATCCCGTCCCAGCTCGAAGTCTCCTGGAGGACCGGAGCCGGAGCGACTCTGCTGCCAGACCAGAAAGAGCGTCGAGCCTGGCCGGTACTCCCAGCGCAGCACGGCGTTGCCTCTGAGAAAGCGGCCGTTGAAATCGCGGTCGTTGAACGTGAAGGGCGCGGATGGCCCCCCGGCGTCGGGATCGACGGTGTACACCCCCGCACTGTTGCGCGAGATCGTGCCAATCTCCCGCCCGTATACCTCGAACTGAAACTCTCGAGGACGCGCGAATTCCTTGTAGTCGAGGAAATCGCCGGCCGCGAGCAACGGCTGCGCAAAGAGCTGGACCGAGACGTTGGGAGTAAAAGTCCAATCCATGCGCGTCGTCATCGACAGCTGGTTCTGATTCAGCGTGGCGAACACGTAGCGCGTCCCATATGTGTCGATGGCGTTCGCGTCGACGCTTCGCGTGACGAATTGCGCCATCGCGTGCGTCCGCGAGTACGTGGGTTGGAGCTGCACGCGCACGGCTGTTGATGGACGAATGGTGACGCGTGGACCGATGGTCGTGCCCCACCCTCCCGCGCGGTTGAAGGAGTACGCCCCGAACGCGCCGTAGGTGTGCTTCTTCCTGCGGTCCGAGTTGATCTCCATTTGTGCGCCGCCATTCGTGACGAATCCGGCAACCGGTCCGCCTCGCGTGAGCCGGTCGTCGAAAGTAGGCGGGCGCCAGTCGAACCTCAGGAAATAATTCCAGAAATTCGGCGTTTCAAAGACGGTGATCGCGCCCACGCCATTGAACGTGAGATCGCCGTCGAAGTTCCACGAGGGATTGTAGAAGAGATACTGCTCCCAGTTGCGCAGGCGCTTGCCCGGCTTCTGTTCGCGGTAGGAGATGATCGGCGCGAAGCTGCGCATGTCCGTGCTGCCAAGGAAGCCGCTCTCGTTGATCTCGAAGCCTGGGTTGTACTCCTGGTAGGTGACGCTTCCCCGCCAGTGCTCTCCGGACAGCTTGGCGAACGTCATTTCAGCGACGTAGCCCGTCAGCGATTCCCTGGTGGGTTCGCGCCGGAAGCGTCGTTTGTCGGGGCGCTGGTAATAGCGCGCGGGCGACGTCTGTAGCGCATCGATCGCCTCGGCCGAGCCGACGTTGTGCGTCGCGACGATGGCGCCGTCGAATGCCCAGCGGCGGTTGTTCCATGCATGGGTCCAATCGAAACCGCCGACGTACGCCGCGCTACGGAAGATTGGGTCGAGCGACGGGTCGTCGAACTGCCGGTGAACCGTATTGACGGCAATACCCAGAGTCGTGTTGCCGCCACGGAGATCGCGCTTGACCCTGCCGATGAAATAGTTCGCCGCCGGCTCCACCGTCGCGGTCGTGTCGAGGGCGGTTGCGGTTCTGAACCGTGCCTGCTCGCGCAGTGTGTAAGCGTCGAGCACGCCGAGGGACCACCCGCCTGGGGTCCTCCCAGTTAGCTTTGCCGCCCCGGCGATCGTGGTCTCCTGCGGCGCGTCAACAAAGCTGAAGGTGGGATCGAAGAGAAAGCGCTGCGGCGAGCGTCCGATGCGCCGCGTGTGCAAGAAGTTGTATCCGTTCGACTGGTTCTGCGTGCGCATGTCGCCGAAGCTGAAGATGCTGGCGCCTTCGATGAAGAACGGCCGCCGTTCGGGGAAAAACGTTTCGAAGGCGCTGAGGTTGACCACCGCGGGGTCCACCTCTACCTGGCCAAAGTCCGGATTGAACGTCGCGTCGAGCGTGAGATTGCTGGTGATGCCGTACTTCACGTCGAGCCCCGCGCCGGGCGCGATTGCGTTCTTGTCTCGGAAAGGATCGTTGGACGCCACTGTGGGATTCGTGTTCTTCGCGAGCGCATAGGGCACGAATTCGATGCGGCGCGGCGCCGGCAGGCGGCCCAGTCCCGTCAGGTGGCCGTAGCGGTTCACGCCCTGCTGCTCGCTCTTGGGCGTGAATGCAAAGAAGTGCACCTCCCCCTTTCGGGCGATCCGGCGCGCCAGCTGCAGCCCCCACACGTGCTCGGGATTGTCGGGGTCGTAGCGCAACTGCGAGAGCGGAATGCGGAACTCGGCGGTCCATCCCGCGCTGTCGATGCTGGCGGCCCCGTCCCAGATCGCGTCCCACGAATTGTCCTCGTTGCCGCTCGCGCTCTTCGCGGCGTCCCGCTTCGCGCCCGCCGGGCTGAGACGAAACACAAAACCGGTGAGATGATCGTGGTAGCTGTCGAGCGCCACCTCGGCAATGTCGCCTTCGATGGCCTCGTCGCGGCGGGCGAGCTCCGATTGAATTCTGCCCGGTTCACGGTCGAACATGCGCATTCCGATGTAGATGGCATCGTCGTCAATGAGCATGCGTGCTTCGGTGCGCTCGGACGCGGGCGCGCCCTCCTGTGGATCGAGCTGGCGAAAGTCCGAGAACGCGAGCGCCGTCTGCCATGGCGCATCGTCAAGTCGTCCGTCGACGCGAACGGTTCCGGTCTTGCGTGCCGCGCGCAGTGAGGGAGCGGCATCGTGACCGGCGTTGCGCGCGACCGCTTGAGCGCGGTTAGGGTCCGCCTGGGCGAGTGCCGCGCTCGCGAGCACGGTGAGCGCTGTCGCCACCACTGCCGCTTTTCCCAAATAAGGAGGAAGCACTGATCTGATCACGGTCTCCGAGGTGGTCGATGAGCCCGAGGTATATGACACAACGACGCCTGAGAGCGTTTGTGTCACATCCGGATGCGCGCTCGGCCGAGATGCTGTATAAAGGAAGGGATTAACCTAAACCCTACTGACCATGCGCCGGCTCGTCGTGCTTGTCGCCCTGTTCCTTGTGGTTGCTGTCGCCGCTTCCGCGGGCGCGCAAGCCGCTCGCCCGTCTCCCCGTGCGGTCACGCCACCGGAGGCAATGGCGCTGATCCGAGAGCAGGATCTCAAGCGCGACCTGTACGCGTTGGCGGGCGACGACATGCGGGGCCGCGAAGCCGGCACGGTCGACGAGATGCGCGCCTCGATATGGGTCGCCGACGAGATGCGAAAGATCGGCGTCCTGCCATTTGGAGAAGGGGGAAGCTGGTTCCAGTGGTGGACCATGCGCCGCACGCGCATCTCGAGCGGCGCGAGCTCGGTCGTCGTGGGCGGCCGCACGCTCACACTCTGGAGCGAGATTGCGCCGACGTCGAACGTGGGCGCGGACGTATCTGCTCCGACGATCTTCGTGGGCGACGGCAGCGACACGACTGTGGACGTCCGCGGCAAGGTCGCCGTAGCGACGTTGGTCGGGCCGTCGCCCGGGGCGATCCGCACCACGACGAATACGTTCGAGCACAACTACACCCGCGCGGCGATCAATGCGATGGGTGCCGCGCTCACGCGCCGCGGAGCAGCTGGCGTCATTCTCGTGAGTGACTCCATTGCTGACATCGCGTTCGACGCGATCGCAACACTACAGCCGCGCGGCACCTATGACGTCGTCGGAGGCGTCCCGCGCTTCAACCGGAACGCCGCTGCGGCAGCCGCGGCACGGGCCGCGGGTGCTGCACCAGCCCCGCGGGCCCAAGCGGCGACACCCGCGCCCGTCCCCGTGCTGCTCGTGCGCCCTGCCTCGCTCGCCGTGCTTCGAGCGGATGGTCAGGCAGTCGAAATCCACGTACGGCGGGAGACCTTCGATGTCCCCTCCGTGAACGTCATCGGCGTCGTCCGCGGCACCGACCCCGCACTGCGCGACGAGTACGTCCTCTTCAGCGCGCACCAGGACCATGACGGCGTGCGCTACACCCTGGCGGGCGATTCCATCTGGAACGGCGCCGACGACAACGCGTCGACGAGCGTCGCGCTGCTCGCGATCGCGCGGGCCTGGGTGAAGCAACCCGGCAAACGCTCGGCGCTGTTCGTGTTTCATGGCGCCGAGGAACGCGGGTTGCTCGGATCCCGGTACCACGCCGCGCATCCCGTGGTGCCGCTCGCGCAGATCGCCGCGGTGTTGAACGGTGACATGATCGGCCGCAACCATCCCGACACCGCGTCGCTGCTGGGCTCACAGCCGCCGCATCGGAATTCCACCGCACTCGTGCAGATGGCCATCGATGCCAATCGCGCGACGAGCAAGTTCGTGATCGATTCGACCTGGGACCGGCCCAGCCACCCCGAAGGATTCTATTTCCGCAGCGACCACGTGCCGTACGCCGAGCGGAATGTGCCGGCGGTCTACTTCACGGCCACACTGCATCCGGACTACCACACGCCACGGGACGAGCCGAAGAACATCGATTACGGAAAGCTCACCAGAATGACGCAGTGGATGTACATGACAGGCTGGCTCGCGGCGAACGCGGCGCAGCGCCCGAGCATCGATCCGGGATTCATCCTGCGGTAGAGTGTCGCCGGGAGCTGCCATTGCGGGGGAGATTCGCGACCGGATTCGCGCACTGAAGTCCGCGACGACGCCATCAGTGCGTCGCCTTCGTCGGCACTACACCCGCTCGCTCGCGCAATCGCCTCCATCGATCGTTCGCGCCGTCGCCCGCGAGTTGTTGCGGACGCCGGGTTGGACGACGCGACTCGTGGCGTACGAGCTGCTCGCCGGCCATCGCGAGGCGTTTGCATCGCTTCGAGAGCGCGACGTCGTCGCCATGGGTCGAGGGCTCAGCGACTGGGGATCGGTCGATCTGTTCGGCGTCACTGTGTCGGGGCCCGCGTGGCGCATGGGATTGGTGTCGGATCGGACCGTGCAGCGATGGGCGAAGTCATCTGACCGATGGCAGCGCCGACTCGCGCTCGTCAGCACAGTCGCGCTGAATTCCCGGGCGCGTGGGGGCAGCGGAGACATGCGGCGCACGCTCCCCGTGTGCAGAGGGTTGGTGGCGGACAGGGAAGACATGGTGGTGAAGGCGATGTCGTGGGCCCTGCGCGAGGCGGTGAAACGCGACGCCGCCGCCGTGAGGCAGTTCATCTCCAAACACGAAGGCCATCTCGCGCCGCGTGTTCTGCGAGAGGTGCGCAGCAAGTTGCTGACGGGCCGCAAATCATGAGCAGCCGCCGTCCAGACCCGCCGATGAGCGCCAGATCCGGGTTCACGAAGTACTTCAGAGAGATGCGCGGTTGAACGATCGGCGCGCCCAATCCGCTGACCCCGTTCACTCGAGCGCCCGCCTGCACGATCCAGCGGTCGCCGGCGCGCCATAGATCGTCGAGGACCCGGTTGTTGAGCGTGAGCACACCCTCGAACAGGTTCATACCCAGGTTGAATCGCGAACGTGAAAATCGCTGCTCAACCGCGAATGCTGTCGCCGAGCCGCAGACCCAAAGGACGAGGCTCGGCGGCCCACGTTCGCGCGAGCGTCGTCCCGATCACCCGATTGCCCCATCTCAGCAGCAGGTTGTCGCCGTCGAGGTTGTTCTCGAAGATCATGTCGTCCGTATTGTCGTACGCGGTGACGGCGAGTCTCACGTCTCCGGGAAGGAGGCGCGTGACGTGTGCTTGCGCGTCGCAAAAGTGATAGGGCAGCGATCCCTTCTCGATGAGGTCCGCAAACTTGTCCGCGTACGTGCGCCGGGCAGCGACCGTCCACGTGCTCCTGCCCTGCTGCATGCCGCTCTCGAGCGCCAGCGTGGTGGCGATCATCGAAACGTCGGCGCGCCCATGCAGTCCCGACCGCGGCTCGACGGCCGATTTTACGTCCAGCACGCTCGATAGGCGCCCGCCATACGTTGCGGGAAAAGCGCCGGTGAGGAAATCGACGCGGTCCACCATGGGCTCCACGAACGCGCCGAACAGTCCGCCCATGTGAAATGGATTGTAGACCGGGTAGCCGTCGAGCAGCACCAAGTTCTGATCTGCTTCCCCGCCGCGCACGTTCATGCCGACGGAGTAATCGTTGTGCGCGTTCACGCCGGGGAGGGCGCGGACGGCGCGCAGCACGTCGGCTTCCCCGAAAAAGCGGGGTGCCGACGTCAGCTCGCGTCCGGTGATCGTGAGGGTGCCGACGTTGGGCTTCGCCTCGAATACGATCCGTTCGTCCCGCGGCGCCGTCGTCTCGACAGGGGGCAGTGAGACGGGGAGCCGGCGCGTGGTGTCCGGCTTCGGAGGCTCCTGCGCCAACGCGGCGGAAGCCACCAGCAACAAGGATGGCAGTGAGCGCACGAAAGGCGACGTCAGCACATCCCTTTCCGTGAGAATGAACGGACCTCTGCGGCCTGCGTCGCCCCTCGGGTGCTACTCACCCCGGCAATGTTAGTTCCGCGCGATTTGTGTTTTCGACACTACATCCGGTTGACATAGGCTGTCTATGTCACTAATTCGTAATCATGCGCGATCCGATCCCCCCCGGCACGCTGGACATGCTGATCCTCCGGACGCTGGCGCGTCGCAAGGAGCTGCACGGGTTCGAGGTCGCGGAAGCGATTCGAAGCGCCTCGGTCGACGTACTCCAGGTCGAGGAAGGATCGCTGTATCCCGCGCTTCAGCGCCTGCTCATCCAAGGATGGGTTTCGGCCGAGTGGGGCAGGACACGCGACAACCGCCGCGCCCGCTACTATCAGCTCACGGCGCTCGGCCGGAAACAGCTCGCGCGCGAAGTGGAATCGTATCAGCGCGTCGCGTTCGCGATCGGGCGAATTCTTCAGTTGGCGTAGGACCCATGACCTTCACTGAGCTGATGCGGCGCATCCGGTACCTCATCGGGCGAGAGCATTACGCCGAAGATCTCGACGAGGAGATTCATCTCCATCTCGAGTTGCGCGCCGAGCAAATGCGACAGGAAGGGATGAGCGCGGCCAACGCGTCGGACGAATCGCGCCGGCGCTTCGGCAATGTCATCGGGATGACGGAGGCGAGTCGCGAGATGTGGGGCTTCGGAACCCTCGATCAACTTTGGCAGGACCTGCGCTTCGCCGCGCGCCGGCTCAGGCAGCGCCCCGGGTTCAGCGTTCCCGTGCTGGGCGTGATCGCGATCGGCATCGGCGCCACCACTGCAGTGTTCAGCGCGGTGGACGCGGCCATGTTGCGGCCTCTTCCCTTCGTGCGCGCGCACGAGCTGTACACGCTCACGAACATTCAGGTACCGATAGACGTCGATCCACGCGGCCCAGGTGAGGCGCGTCTGCTCAACATCTCGCACGTCGCCGCGATGACGGACATGTTCTCGCACGCCGCCGCTTACGCGTCCGGAGGACTGAACCTCTCCGATCCGGATCGGCCGCAGCGGGTCAAAGCGGGGGTGGTGACCACGACATTCTTCCCGATCCTCGGCGCGCGCCCGATGCTGGGCCGAACGTTCAGCTCCGAGGAGGGAAAGCCGAACGGCCCGCTGGCGGTCGTGCTTTCACATGCGTTTTGGCTGCGACAGTACGGAGGCGAGGACGTGCTCGGGAAGATCGTCCAGCTCTATGGACGTGCCCATACCGTCGTTGGAGTGATGCCGCCGGGATTCAGTTTCCCGAAAGAAAGCGATCTCTGGATTGCGATGACGGTGCCGACCACGTCCGCGACCTACGAGCCCTTCCGCGGCTATCTCCCTTCGCGTGTCATCGTGCGTGTCAAGCCAGGCGTCGCGGAGGAACAGATCTCGGCGCGGATGCTGACGCGCTGGCAACAAAGCATTGCGCCGGCTACCGGTGAAACCCGGGACATGCTGAACGAGTGGTTGGATGATGTCCGGCAAAAAGGTCCGGCGGTACCGCTGCAGCGCGAGCTGGTCGGCGACCAGCGCCGCGCGCTGCTGATCCTGTTGGGCGCGACGGGGCTGCTGTTGCTCATCGCCTGCGCGAACGTCGGCAATCTTCTCCTCTCGGATTCCGCGATCCGCCGCCGGGAGATTGCCGTTCGCGAAGTCCTCGGCGCCACGCGCCCGCGCATCGTCCGCCAGTTGCTCGCGGAGAGCCTTCTGTTGGCCCTCGCCGGCGCCACGCTGGGCGTGCTGCTCGCTCCCGCCGCCCTGAAGATCCTGCGCGCGATGTTGCCGGATGGGTTGGCCGGCGTCGCGCTCGCGCAGCTCGACCTTCGAGTGCTTGGTTTCGCCGTCGCTCTCGCGATCGCGACGAGCCTGCTGTTCGGCCTGTGGCCGGCGGTCGGCGCGACGCGCGGCGACGCGAGCGCCGCCATCAAGACGGGCGGCGGGCATGGCGTCACGGCGGGCAGTGTCGGCAAAGTGCGCCGTGCGCTCGTCGTCGCGGAAGTGGCGCTCACGGTCATGCTTCTCGTCGCGGCAGGGCTCATGCTGCGCAGCTTCGATCGGCTCATGTCCGAGGACACCGGGCTGAATCCGCAGCAGGTGGCGACGCTGGAAACCAGTTTCGCGCGCGGTACGCCGAGCGCGGACCGACTCCGGGTGATGAATGGCGTCATCGAGCGGCTGAAGGGACAGCCCGCGATCGTCGCGGCAGGAGTCGTCAACGATTTACCCCTCAGAGGGGGTGGCGGCATCTCAGTCACGATCGACGTACCCGGTGCGCCCGCGCTAGCGCCGGGGCAGTACCGGATGGGGCGCAACCTGTACGCGAGCAGCGGCTACTTCAGCGCGATGGGCATCCAGCTGCTGCGCGGACGAACCTTCCGTGAAAGCGACAGAGAAGGCCCCGAAGTGGCGGTCATCAGCAACTCCATGGCCGAGCAATACTGGCCCGGGGTGGAGCCGGTCGGGCGGTACTTCACCTGGCGCGGCGACACCAGCCGCATGACGGTGATCGGCGTGGTGGCGGACGTGCGCGAGTCGCGCCTGGACCGCGAGCCTACCCCGCAGATGTACCAGTTCATCGACGCGATTCCGCCGACGAACGCCGCCATCGTCGTGCGCGGTACGCTCCCGCCGCCGGCGTTGATCGCGCGCCTCACGGATGCGATGCGCTTCGTCGCGCCGTCTCAGGCGACCTACAACGTCCGCATGATGGAGCAGGTCATCAGCGCGTCGGTCACGCCGCGACGCACGAACACGATTCTCATCTCGCTCTTTGCCGGGCTCGCGCTCGTACTTTCGGCGCTGGGCGTCTACGCCGTGGTAGCGTACGGCGTGACGCAGCGCACGCGAGAATTCGGTATCCGCGCCGCGCTGGGCGCAACCGGGCGCGATCTCGTGGGATTGGTTTCACGCGAGATGGTTTCCGTGGTCGCCCTGGGGTTAGCGATCGGCCTCGGCGGCGCGTGGGCGTTGAGCAGAGTGTTGGGCGCACTTTTGTACGAAGTGGATGCCCGGGACCCGGCGACCTTCGTCGCGGTGCCGCTCGTGTTGCTCCTGCCGGCGGTCGTAGCGACGCTGGTGCCGGCACTTCGGGCGATGCGGGTCAACCCGGCGCAGGTCATGCGAACCGACTAACCTGATTCAGGACCGTGACGGGTCCCGCCGCTTGGACCTTTTCTTAAAGGACGTTAATATTTCGCGTTCAGCCGTTTCGCGGGTCCACGGCGTTTCCCGTTTCCCTTCCGTCCCCAACTACGATGGCGAAAAAGGCGCGCAAGACTGCCAAGCGTTCGGCCAAACGCGCGGCGACACCCAAACGCGGACCCTCGCTCCGAGGCGACTCCATTCCCCGGGCCATTCTCGGGCGCGAGCTGCAACGGCAGATCACCAAGTTCGGTTTGGGCCGCGGCACCGCTGCCGCGATCGTCGATGAGGCGGCCTCGCAAATGTCGCGATTGATGACCGGGCATATCGCGGAGTTCTCGGCCGACCGGCTCGTGAAGATGATGACCCGGCTCGGCTCTGAGGTCACGATCGTGATCCGACGTCCCCGCACCTTGGGCCGGCGAGGGCGGGTCCGCGTCAAGATTGCCTGAGCTCTTCCAGCAATAGCTTCACGCTAGACGAAGAAGCTGCCGGTCATGCCACGCGCGCTAGGTCAGAATCTCGAAGCCGGCTTCCATGAAGTGGCGATCGAACGTGAGCGCCCGGGTGATGCGTTCGCGCCTCATGACCTCGAAGCTCACCGCGTCAGCCAGCGATAGCCGCTTGTCGGCGAATCGCCGGATCCAGCGCGAGATCGCGGCGTCGATCAGGTCGTCGTCCAGCGACGCGATGACATGAGCGCCCGTCTCGAAAACCGTCTCGAGGAAGAACGTCCCCGCGCGCGGTCCGCGCCAGCGAAGGATGAGCGTGTGCATTTCCGCCGCCACGAGGGGTGTGGTGACGAGGAGTTGGCCGCGCCGCACGGAATCGGCGTACGCGACGCGCGCCAGTTCGTGTCCGCTCTCGCGTGGAGACAGCGCCGCGAACCAGCCGGCGGTGTCCAGAAACAACGGACCCGCCATCTACTTGCGCCGGCGCTTTCGCTTGGGCTCCAGGTATGCCGCCTCGGTCAAGTAGCGATCGTGGTTTAGCCCCGCGTCAGTGGGCGTGTCCGCCGGCCACTCGGCGGCGTTCATCTCCTCGAGCAACTGCATCGCGGGACTGCGGTCGGATAGGATCTCTCCCGCCATGCGCCGCAGCCCGCGCCGCAGCACTTCCGCGCCGGACACGCCCGCCGCGATCGCGACTTCGCGAAGGAGCTTTCGATCGCCCAGGGTGAGGTATACCTGCACGGGCTCTCGAACTCTCAGCCTCTTGTTCCCGCCCGCCATACGGCACCCTTGTTAATGTACGACATACATTAACAGGCGGTATCCAGCAACGTCAAGGCCCCTTCTCTGTGCCGACCTTGGGCCGGCGGGGGCGAGTCCGCGTCAAGATTGATTGAGGTTTTCTGGCAGCCAATCTTGCGTTTCCCGCGCGTCTGCAGACCGACTGGCGCCGGGATCCCCCTCGACGCACTCACAAAAAGCCGGGTCGCGCTGTCTTCCTAGTGAATGATCGCGCCACTTCTTCGACCCCGCTCATGAGCAACGCCGTGTACGGCTGCGCGCTTCTCGTCGCGATGTGCGCTCCAACGATCGCGCCAGCTCAAGCGATCTCGGACGACTCGCTTGCTTCGAGCACGAGACGCATGCTCGCTATCCGCGCCGCGGCGGACTCGTTCTCAGGCGCGATCATCATCGCCCGGAACGGCAAGCCCCTGTTGCGCGATGCCTACGGGTTTGCCGACCGTGACCGCAGCGCGCCGAATCGACCCGACACCAAGTTCAATCTCGGCTCCATCGACAAGCTGATCACTCGAATCGCCCTGTGGCAGCTCGTCGCCGACGGAAAGTTGTCGTTGGACGAGCCGATCGGTCGCTATCTCCCCGACTACCCGAACCGCGACGTTCGCGAACGCGTCACGGCGCGTCAGCTCGTCGCGATGAGCTCGGGCGTCGGCAATTTTTACAACGATGCGTATCTCGAACGCCATGCCGCGATCAGGACCGTCGACGACTACCTGGCGCTCTTCGCCGCCGATCCGCTGCAGTTCGAGCCGGGAACGTCCCGCGCCTACAGCAACGGCGGCTACATCGTGCTGGGGAAGCTCATCGAGACGCTCACGGGCCAGAGCTACTATGACTACGTCCAGAACAAGGTCACCGGTCCCGCCGGAATGGTCGACACGCGCCACTATCTCATCGACGAGCGCGTACAGAACCTCGCGATCGGATACACGGCGCAGAGCCCCTCCGTCCCCAACGCCGGTTCCAATCCGAATCGTGCGCGTCGGCCCAACACATGGAGTCTCGCCGGCCGGGGTTCTCCCGCGGGCGGAGGGTACTCCACCGTCGATGACTTCCTCAAGCTGGACGGCGCAATCCGGAATGGACATCTGCTCCCCGCCGCCTTTGTGGACTCATTGCTTCCCTCCGGATTCCGCACGGGTGACGCCCCGATCCGATATGGCGGCGGCGGGCCGGGCACGAACGCCGAATATGTCGCGTTCGCAGATGGATACACCATCATCGTCTTCTCGAACTACGATCCATCGGGCGCCACGCAAGTCGTTCAGGAAATCGTAAGATTGCTCGGCAAGTCGATTCCCGGCGGCCCCACCCTGCGCATGCGGCCTCCGGGTTGACTCACGGCCGGAGGTGCTGGACTGTCATCCTATGTAAGGATGGCCGAATCCGACGCTTCCCTCGTCGCCCGGGTGCGCCTGGGAGACACCGCCGCATTCGAGATCCTGATGCGGAGGCATTATCGCGTCGCGTATTTCGTCGCTCTCGCTGGGGTGAACAACGACACTGATGCCGAGGACGTGTGTCAGGATGCTTTCGTCGCCGCGTGGCGGCACATCGCGGATTGTCGCGAGCCCGATCGCTTCGGTGCGTGGCTCGTTCGCATCGTCCGCAACACGGCGCACAATCGCCGGGACTACCTCCGCGTGCGTGTCGCCGAACCGATCGAGAGCGGTGGGGGCGTCGCCGGGGGCGAGGCGTCGGACGCACGAGCGCTGCGCCACGAGCTTCGAGGACAGCTGATGCGCGCCCTCGCGGAGTTGCGCCCGGTGCAGCGTGAGATCGTGCTGCTCCACGACCTCGCGGGTTTGCGACACGCCGAGATCGCGGAACGGGTGCAGGTATCCGAGAACATGTCTCGCAGGCATCTGAGCGACGCCCGCAAGCGACTGCGTGCGCTCCTCGGAGACTACGCTACTCTGGAGCCGGATCATGACTGATCGACCGCCACCTCGAGGCGATGGACGCATCGATCTCAGCGCCATCGATTCCGCGGATGCGAGCCGACAAGACCGCGTGGTCGCGGCAACGCTGGCGCGCATCGCGGCGAATTCCCGACAGTCGGCCACCGATTTCTCGAGCCTCGTCATGCCGTACATCCGTCCGGCAGTCGCGGCGGCCGTCCTTCTTGCCGCCGTGGCTGTTGGAACCGTCGTTCTCGCCGATCGGCCGGACCCGGCCGACCAACAGCAGCCCGTGGCACTTCTCACGAACTGGGCTGACTCGCGGCATGTGCCGACCAATGGAGAGCTCTTGCTGGCGTTTCAAGGGTACGGAGGAGAGCGGTGATCGAATCGCGCACATCACGCACGGCAATGGTCGGCGCGCTCTTCGCGGCCGTGTTCGTCGCGGGCATCGCGCTTGGCGTGATCAGCGATCGCTTGGTCGCTCGGCGTCCGGTCATCAAGGCGCGCTTCATCGGCGACATGAGCGGCGTGCTGGACCAGTTGCGTCTCACTGCACAACAGCGTGCACAGGCGGAATCGATCATCACTCGCCGGGCGCCGAGCTCGGAGGCGTTGATGATCGAGCTCGCCGACCGTCTGCGGGCAGTCTCCGACTCGGTCGATTCCGAGCTTCGGGCGATACTCACTCCCGGGCAACGCCTTCGGCTCGATTCGTTGCGCACCGGAGGATCGACGATGATGCTGAAAAGAAAAGTGGTTGGGCCCGGTGGAACGAGCGTCGACACCGTCTTTCCTCGCGCGCGTCAATAAGCGGGTGTCGTTGGGAGAATAAGTTGGTACAAGTCGAACGAGCCTCACTCACATGAACGAGCCGCTGTCTGTCTGTAGGTGGAAGGCCCTTTCCTTTCCCTTCCACCCTCAGGCTCAGATGAAGCGAACACACTGGCTGCGCGCGGCCGTTCTCGTCGCCACGCTCGCCCCGCAGGTCCACGCGCAGGATAAGGCTCTCCGCCAGGAGATCGACGCGCTGCACGCGGGAATGGTTGCCGCATTCAAGACCGACCCCGCCACCCTCGCGCGATTTTATGCCGACGACGCGAGCATCCTCGGCGGCGGCGGGCGGTATGTCGGCCGAACGCAGGTCGATCAGTACTGGCGCGAAGGCAGCAGCATGATCGCCGAATGGAATTTGGAGGTGCTCGAGGTCGGCGGCGACACCACGACGCCGTGGGTGCGCGGACGCTCCACCATGCTCGGAAAGAGCGGTCGACGGATGGTGACCGAGTACATCGGTCTCTTGAAGCGCCAGCCCGACGGCCAGCTCCGGTTCTACGTCGACATGTACGTCGCCGCGTCGCCGGGACCACGCCGCTCTCCGGGGAGCGAGTTGTGATTTGGCGCGCGCACCAGGTTCTCGTGGCCGCCACGGTGTTCGCCGTGCCGTCGCTTGCTTCCGCTCAAGTCGTCGACCGCGCCGTCGCGCGCCAGATCGTCGAGCGAATCGCGACGAGCGTCGAACAGAACTACCTCTTTGCCGACACGGGACGCATGGTCGCCGAGCATCTGCGGGCGCGCATGCGCGCCGGGGCGTACGATACGGTGATGGAGCCGGGCCGTCTCGCTGATCGGTTGTCGGCTGACATGAAGGCAACCAACGGGGACTTGCATCTGCAAGCGGTCTACTTCGCTGGTCAGTCGCAAACGCCGAGCGGGCCACAGATGGTGAGGCGGCGTCCCGGCGATCCTGTACCTCCCGATCAGTTGACGCAGGCGCGACGGGCGAACCACAACGTACGCGCCGCCGATCGTCTCGCCGGCAATGTCGGCTACATCTCCATCGGCGAGTTGAGCGCGCGCAGCGAGGAAGCGTATCGAGTGGTCGACGCGGCGATGGCCTTTCTCGAGCGCACCGACGCCATGATCCTCGACCTACGCCGCACGCCTGGCGGTACCCCGCGGATGAGCGACTATGTCGCGAGCTACTTTTTTGGCCCCGATTCCGTGCGGACGCTGAGCTCCTATGATCGCGCGATGGATCAGACTTTCGAGCGCTGGACGCGGCCCGTGCCGGGAAAACAGCGTCCGGACATTCCCGTGTACGTGCTCGTAGGTCCTGGCACCGCGTCCGGAGCGGAAGATCTGGCGTTCACCTTCAAGCAGAGTGGACGGGGAATACTCGTCGGCCAGAAGACCGCCGGAGCAGGCCGCCTGACGCGGATCTTTCCGGTGGGCGGTGGTTTCGCTGCGTCGGTGCCGGGCGGCAGGACGTGGGATCCGCGCACGGGAAAGGAGTGGGAGCGCGTCGGCATCGAGCCGGACCTCGCGTCGGCGGCCGATGACGCGCTCACCGTCGCACATGCAGCGGCGCTCGCACGACTCGCCGCGACGACGACCGACACGAGCTGGCGGCGCTCTCTCATCTGGGCGCGCGAGGCCGAGCTGGCGCGCGCGAACCCCATATCGGTGCCGGCTGCGACGTTGCGGCAGTATGCGGGGACCTATGATCTGCGCGTCATTCGATTCGAGAACGGGAAGCTGTGGTACCACCGCACTGCAGGTCGCGCCAAGGAGGCGCTCACGCCCGTCGACGACCATGCCTTCGCGCTCGGCGAAGAAGTTCGCGTGGAGTTCGTGCGGAGCGGTGGGCGCGTCACTGGCATGCGTGTCACGGCTCCCGGCCAAGCATCCACATTTCTAAAGAATCCCTGAGCTGTCTTAGCGACTTCCATCAGCACCGTCCCGAAAAGACCAGGACCTCGCCGTGCGGAAGAGGTCTCTAAGCGACGCTTCGTCACCACGCTCAAGCGCTGCTCTCAGCCGCTGGAGGTGAGCTTCAAGCGCAACGAGGCAGGGAAGTAGATCGTCGGCGTTGTCGCGAGCGATGGCCGTCCACATCTCGACCGATCCCCCTGCCAACCGCGTCGCATCACGACCGCCCGCGCCGAGTGCCGCGCGAGTGACCCCCGCGCTCTCGAGCGTGAGCGCGAGGGCCGCCGAGACAGCGTGCGGCAGATGACTGGCATAGGCAAGCAGCCGGTCGTGCGCGTCGGGCGCGATTTCCTCGGGACTTCCGCCGAGCGCGCGCCACAGATCGTGCGCACCGGTCACCGCGTCCTCGCACGATTGCCGGGTGCGACACAGGTACACTTTTGCGCCATTGAACAGCCCCCTCCGCGACGCAGCCCACCCGGACCGATGATCCCCGGCCATCGGATGCGAGCCTACGAATCGCTCGCCGATCCCCAGCGCCTCAGCGGTCATGATGGCGGAGCGCTTGGTGCTCCCTGCGTCGGTGATGAGACGCGCGAGCGGCAGCGGAGGCGCCGCCCTGAGAACGTCCCGCAGCGCCGAGACCGGCACGGCCACGATCACGACCTCCGCGTCGCTCAGCCCCGTGAGCGAGGTGCCCAACGGCTCAGCGACAACGCCCTCGGCGCACGCGCTCTCCATCGTCGCCGGATCGCGATCGTATGCGACCACGCGCACACCGAGCGCGGCGAGGTCACGCGCGACCGATCCACCGATTAGGCCGAGGCCGATCACGCCCGCGGTCCGAAAAGTCAGTCGCTCTTCGATGTCACTCATCTTCGAGCTGCGTGCGGCGCGAGAGCCCGACGATATGCCAGAATATTTGCCTGACGTCGTCGTCGACGAGCTTCGCTTCGCGCGCGAGAACGGCCGCGTGCCGAATGACAGCCGCCTCGCGCGCGGGGTCGAGCGTGGGCAACCCGGCGGCGCGCTTCGCCGCGCCCACCTCTCGCGCGAGCCGCACGCGCTCGCCGATGAGGTCTACTATCGCTCGGTCGACGCGCTCGATCTCTTCGCGCAGCCGGGTGAGCTCCGCTTGCGCCGACGCACTCAGGCGCTCCGGCTCCGTGTTCATGCGGCCGCCGTGCGCGCGGCGATTGCCGCGGGAAGCGTTCGGCCAGCCGCTTCCGCGAACGCGCGAAGAGTGCGCATCATCTCGGTGAACGCGTCCGGCGACAGGGACTGGTCGCCGTCGGACATCGCCTTCTCGGGACAGGGGTGCACTTCGATGATCAGGCCGTCGGCGCCCGCGGCGATCGCGGCGAACGCCAGCGGCGCCACGAGCGACGCGCGACCTCCCGCGTGGCTGGGATCGACAATGACCGGTAAATGTGTCTCGGCTTTCAGCACGGGAATCGCCGCGACGTCCAGGGTGTTGCGCGTCGCCGTCTCAAACGTGCGGATGCCGCGCTCGCATAGAATGACGTCACGGTTTCCCTCGGCCATGATGTATTCAGCCGCCATGATGAGCTCCTTCAGCGTCGCGGACAGACCGCGCTTGAGGAGCACCGGACGTTGCACGCGGCCAACCTCGGAGAGCAGAGAAAAATTCTGCATGTTGCGCGCGCCGATCTGGAGCACATCCGCGTGCTCCGCGACCGTCTCCACCTGGCGAGGGTCCATGACTTCCGTCACGACAGGAAGCCCGGTCTCCGCGCGAATCTCGGCGAGCATGCGGAGCCCGGCCAGCCCCAACCCCTGGAATGCATATGGCGAGGTGCGCGGCTTGAATGCTCCACCGCGCAGAAACCGCGCGCCGGCGGCCCGCACCGCCTGCGCCGTTTCGCGCAGCATGTCGGGGCCCTCCACCGAGCACGGACCCGCGATCACGGCGAGCTCGCGCCCGCCGATCGTCGCGCCGCCAGCGTCCCCGACACGGACGACGGTGGGCATTGCCACGAATTCGCGCGCGGCAAGCTTGTAGGGCTTGAGCACGGGAGTGACGGACTCGACGCCCGGGATCGAGAGCAGCGAGACCTCGCGCAGCACCGCTTCGTCGCCGATGCATCCGATGACCGTGCGGTGCTCGCCACGGGAGATATGCGTGCGCATCCCCAGCTGCTCGATGCGCTCGCGAATGTGGTCCACTTCCGCGTCGGTAGTCCCCGACTTGGTGACGATGATCATGACGTCCTCCAAACCCCTCGCAAAAAGAAAGGGCCCGTGGATTTCCACGGGCCCGGTTGTGTGGCGAATCGATCGGCGCGGTCTACCAGCGCATGCGGTCGCCCTCACGGCCCGTGGGATAGGTCGCGTAAAACGCGTAATAGCCGAAAAAGCGCGTTTGGGGGGAGGCGGACTGACGTCGCATGGACATGCCTGATGATACGTGGTGCGCTCGGATCGTCAAGTTCTTTTTGCTGGAAACAGAACTGCAACTAATCACCGCAGAGGACGCAGAGGGCGCAGAGGAATTCCCCGAAGACTACGACACCAACTTGTTTCGGCTGCTTTGCGCGACCGACTGTCGCCCTTGTATTAGGAACCACGGTGTTGTTGTTCCTCCGCGCCCTCTGCGCCCTCTGCGGTAAAGTTTTTTTGCGGTTGCTGTCGGTGTCTTCAGCTTGTCTGTCTCGCATAGGTGCCGAGGACACGGAGGGTCTGCGTCGCCGCACACATCGCACGCAAAGTCAGAACGTGCGCCGCGTCGCCCGCGTCGTGCTCGACGTCGGCGAAGAAGCGGTACGTCCAAGGCTCCCCGGTTGGACGCGACTCGAGTTTGCTCAGGTTGAGCTTGTGGTTTGCGAGCGGAGTAAGGGCGCGGACGAGCGCGCCGGGATCGTTCGGGGTCGTAAAGACCAGGCTGGTTCGCGCCGCCGTCCCGGTCGCGATCACCGCGGGCGTGCGCGAGACGGCGAGAAAGCGAGTCTGGTTGTCGGGGCGGTCTTCGATTCCCGAAGCCAGCACGGACAGCCCATAGCGCGTGGCGGCAGCCAGACCGGCGATGGCCGCGCGCCGCGGGTCGCCAGCCTGCGCGATGTCGAGCGCTGCCCGCCCCGTGTCCGTCGCCGCGCGGATCTCGATTCGCGGATGGCGCGCGAGGAACGCCGTGCACTGCGCGAGCGCGACGGGATGGCTCTCGACGAGCTCGATGCCGTCGATCGTCGCGCCGTGCGAACCAAGCAGACAATGCCGGATTCGGATCACTCTCTCGGCGACCGCGTGCAGCTCGCCGCACTGCGCGAGCGCATCGTAACTCGCGACCACGCTGCCCGCGAGCGTGTTCTCCACCGGAAGAACTCCGGCGTCGACGGCGCCGGCCACCACGGCGTGGGCGACGTCGAGTGGATATCGCGCCGGCACCGCCTCCGCGTCGGGCCAGATCGCGCTGACGGCGTCCTCGCTGTACGCGCCGCGTTCGCCCGGAAATGCCACGCGCGCGGGGGGGGGCGACCTAGTCACCCGCGAGAACCTGCTCCACGACCGCCGTGCCCATCTGCTCCGTCGAGCAGCGACGACTCCCGGCCCCCGCGATGTCGGGCGTGGACCATCCGTCCGCCACGACGCCTTCGACGGCGCGCTCGACAAGACCGGCTTCGGCCTCGAGACCGAGTGAGTGACGCAGCAACATCGCGACGCTGAGTATCGCGCCAATCGGGTTCGCGACTCCTCGGCCCGCGATGTCCGGCGCCGACCCGTGGATCGGTTCGTACAGTCCACGCCGGCGTCCCTCGACGCAGTCGCCGAGCGATGCCGACGGCAGCATGCCCATCGAGCCGGCCAGCATCGACGCCTCGTCGGTGAGGATGTCGCCGAACATGTTCTCGGTCACGATGACGTCGAAACGCGACGGAGAGCGCAGCAGTTGCATCGCGCAGGTATCAACCAGCATGTGGTCCAGCTGGACGTCGGGAAACTCGTCGCGCATCATGCGCGCCGTCACGGTGCGCCAGAGCCGCGACGTCTCCATCACGTTCGCCTTGTCCACCGAGGTCAGTCTGCTCCGGCGTTGCCGCGCGAGTGAAGCAGCCACGCGCACCACCCGCTCGATCTCCGCGGTCGTATAGACGCACAGGTCGCTGGCGCGCTCTCCGCCCTCCGGCAGAGCTGTGCGAGTCTTCTCGCCGAAATAGATGCCGCCGGTGAGCTCACGCACGAAGAGAACGTCCACGTCAGCCAGGAGATCCGGTCGTAGCGGTGACGCGTGATGAAGCGCCGCAGACGCGGTCACGGGCCGAAGGTTGGCGTAGACATTCAGCGCTTTTCTCAAGCCCAGGAGTCCTTGCTCGGGACGCACCCGCGCCTCGGGATCGTCCCATTTGGGGCCGCCGACGGCGCCGAGGAGCACGGCGTCGGCTTTGTCGCAAAGCGCGAGCGTATCGCCGGGAAGCGGAGTGCCACGCGCGTCGATCGCGACGCCGCCTATCAGCCCCTCTTCTATATGGAAGTCATGACGCCAGCGTCGCTGTACGGCGTCGAGGACGCGCGCAGCCTGGCTCGTGACTTCCGGGCCGATGCCATCGCCCGGGAGCACCGCTATGGTGGCGCGGACGTCGCTGGTCTTTGCTTTCGGCGTCATGGTGTGGTGCGCACCGCCGACGCGTGTGAACGCTCGTACGCGGCGATCTCGGCTTCGGCGGCGAGCAGGAAGCCAAGTTCGTCAACACCGTCGAGCAGGCAGCCTTTCGCAAAAGGATCGATCGGGAAAGTAGTGCTGCTACCGTCGGGCAGTTTCAGAGCCTGACGAGCCAGGTCGATCACGACCTGCCGCGCGGGTTCATGCCAAAGCTGCTCGACCAGAGCGAGATGCTCGGCGTCCGCTATGGCGACCGGCAGCAATCCGTTCTTGAGCGCATTGCCGCGGAAAATATCGGCGAACGAAGTCGCGATCACCGCCCGGAAGCCATAGTCGAGCAACGCCCAAGGCGCATGCTCGCGTGAGGAGCCGCACCCGAAGTTCCGTCCGGCGACGAGAATTCGCGCGCCGGCCCACTCCGGTCGATTGAGCGCGAAGTCGGTTCGCGGATTGCCCGCCGCGTCGGCGCGCCAGTCGGCGAAGAGATGAGCGCCAAGACCGGTGCGCGCCGTGGTCGTGAGAAACCGGGCCGGGATGATCTGGTCGGTGTCGACGTCGTCGAGCAGCAGCAGCGCAGCTCGTGCGGAAAGTGTCGTGAACGGCTCGATGGGCTGGTTCATCAGGGTTTTATGGATGGTCTCCAAGGTGAGATCGTGTTCCGGGCATCTGCGTTCGCAGAAGTGTTCCACAACCCCGGGATCTTACCGCAGAGGACGCAGAGGACGCCGAGGAAAGCAAACATCAGATCGCTTTCTATTCTCTGCGCCCTCTGCGTCCTCTGCGGTTAAAATGATTACGGAGGAACGCATAATCAGAGCAGCGTTCGCGCGTCGGTGATGCGCCCGGTGACGGCGGCGGCGGCCGCCGTGAGCGGACTCGCGAGAAAGGTCCGGCCACCGGCGCCCTGGCGTCCTTCGAAGTTCCTGTTGCTCGTGCTCACGGCGTATTGGCCGGGCTGCAACCGATCTTCGTTCATTCCGATGCACATGGAGCAGCCAGGCTCGCGCCACTCCGCTCCCGCGGCGAGAAAGACGTCGTGCAGCCCTTCGCGCTCGGCGGCGTTGCGCACCGCCTGCGAGCCGGGCACTACGAGCATGCGTACGCCCGCCGCCACCCGACGCCCCCCGAGGAGCGTCGCGGCCGCGCGAAGATCCGAGAGGCGCGAGTTGGTGCAACTGCCGAGGAACACCACGTCGACTTTCTTGCCGAGGATCGACTCCCCCGGTTCGAGCGCCATGTACCGCAACGCCTTCTCGAGCGCGCTGCGCTCGTGCACGTCGGCCCTTGCGCGCGGATCGGGAATGCGTCCGTGAATCGGAATGCACATGCCAGGATTCGTCCCGTAGGAGATCATCGGTTCGATGTCGCCGGCATCCATCGTCACGGTGCGGTCGTAGGTCGCGCCGTCGTCGGTTCCGAGCGCGGACCACCGCTCGACAGCGGCGTCCCATTCTTTTCCGGTCGGGACGTGTGGCCGGCCACGCAGATAGGCGATTGTCGTGTCGTCGGGCGCGATGAGACCGGCGCGCGCGCCCGCCTCGATCGACATGTTGCAGATTGTCATCCGGCTCTCCATGTCGAGCGCACGGATCGCCGATCCGGTGTACTCGATGACGTGTCCGGTGCCTCCGGCCACGCCGATGCGGGTGATGACCGCGAGGATGACGTCCTTCGCGGTAATACCGGCGCGCAGCCGGCCCTCGATGCGCACTTCCATCGTGCGCGGTCGGCGTTGAAGGAGACACTGCGTGGCGAGGACGTGCGCGACCTCGGACGTCCCGATGCCAAACGCGAGCGCGCCAAAGGCGCCATGTGTGCTCGTGTGACTGTCGCCGCACACGATGGTCATTCCGGGTTGCGTGAGTCCGAGCTCCGGCCCGATGACGTGCACGATCCCCTGTCGCTCGCTACCCAACGCGTGCAACGGCACCCCATGTCTCGTGCAATTGGCCTCGAGCTGACGCAGTTGCGCGGCGGCCATCATGTCACGGATATGCAGCCGTCCGTTGCCCGGCGCCGGCGTCGTCGGCGTCGAGTGGTCCATCGTCGCGAGGGTCAGCTGCGGCCTGCGCACGCGCAGGCCGCGATCGCCAAGCTCCGCGAACGCCTGCGGAGACGTGACCTCGTGGATGAGCTGGAGATCGACGTACAGCACAGCCGGCGCATCCGGAGTCTCGGCGCGAACCACGTGCGCGTCCCAGACCTTCTCGAAGATCGTGCGCGCCGGCGGGTTCGCGCGCACCGCAACAAGTTGCTGAAGATCGTGGTCGTCCACGGTCTTCTTGTCGTCGGCGATTTCCTTGAAGCGCGCGAACGCCGTCGAGAAGACCGCGTCGTCGAGCCGGCGTCCGCCCGCGATCTGCTCGAGGCTTCGGCGCACCGCGTTACGGCCTGAGTGCTTGCCCAGCACGATCCGATTGCCGGCGAGACCCACGCTCTCAGCGCGCATGATCTCGTACGTCGCCCGGTGCTTCAGCACGCCGTCCTGATGGATTCCCGCCTCGTGCGCGGCCGCGTTCGCGCCGCCGATCGCCTTGTTCGGCGGCACCGCGACGCCGGTGCGCTCCGCGACGAGCCGCGACGTGCACGCCAGCTCGGTAGTCCGAACGCCGGTCTCGGCGCCGAATACCTCGCGCCGAGTCGCGAGCGCCATCACGATCTCCTCGAGCGCCGCGTTCCCCGCCCGTTCGCCCAGGCCATTGATGGTGCATTCCACCTGCCGCGCGCCCGCGCGCACCGCGGCGAGAGAGTTCGCGACGGCCATCCCGAGATCATCGTGACAGTGCGCCGATACGACGGCGGCGCCTGAGCGCACGACCCGCGCCCGCACGCCGGCGATGAGCTCGTGATACTCCTCCGGCACCGCGTAGCCCACGGTGTCCGGGATGTTCAACGTCGTCGCGCCGGCTTCGAGCGCGGGGGCGAGCACCTCGTACACGAATCCGCGGTCCGAGCGGGTTGCGTGTTCGGGTGAGAACTCGACGTCGT